>JAYPDO010000005.1:19683-21155 GCA_038125285.1 Opitutia bacterium | reverse complement strand
GGCCGTCCCGAGGGGCGGCCTCTTTTTTTTTGTCCGGGTCTGAATTAGGCTGGGACCGCTATTCCCTCCCCGAAAATGAAATACCTCGCGCCCATCCTCGCACTCAGCCTTTGCGCCCAAGCCGCCCCTTCCTATTACGAAAAGGAAATCATTCCGCTGCTGGAAACCTATTGCTACGACTGCCACTCCGACGGGGTCGAGAAAGGCGAGCTCGCTCTAGACAAGTTGGAAGATCCAAAAGCCCACAATCCGAAAAATCCATACTGGGAACGCATCTGGACCTCCATCGAAGACCAGCAAATGCCCCCGCAGGACAAAAAAATCCCCTCCCGCGAAGAACGTGAAAAAATCCTCTTCTGGATAGAATCCAAAGTCTTTGGCCAGGATTGCGCCAACCCCGACCCGGGCCGCGTCACCATCCGCCGCCTCAACCGCGTCGAATACGGAAACACTATCCGGGATCTCCTCGGCCTCCCCGACAGTTTCCGTCCTGAGGAAAAGTTCCCGGTCGATGACTCCGGCTACGGCTTCGACAACATCGGCGACGTCCTCACCGTCCCACCGGTCCTCCTGGAAAAGTACCTCGCCGCTGCCGATGACGCCCTCTCCGAAGCCCTCCGGCTAGGCCCCCCCACAACCCCAAAGAACCACATCCCCGCCAAAAACTTCCAAGGCTACGGATCCATGCAAGGGGAATTCCGCGCCCACTCGTCCAGCGGGTTTGCGGATACATTTGTAGACATCCGCAGGTCCGGCCAATACAAGCTCAGGGTCAACGCCACGGCAGACCAAGCCGGGGGCGAAGATGCCCAAGTCCGCATCAAAGTGGACGACAAGGATGTGGGCATGGTCAAAATCCCGACCCGTCGCCCGAAAACCACCACTGGCAACATCGAAGTTCCGCTAGAAAAAGGTACCCGGAAAATCTCCGTCTCCCTGGCAAAGGATTACTACGAACCCGACAACCCAGACCCCAAGCAACGCGACCGCAACCTCTACATCGCCTGGCTTGAAATCGAAGGCCCGACCAACCTGCCGCCCCCTCCCCCGCCGGAATCCCACCAAAGGGTCTTTTTTACCGACCCGGAAAAGGAAACCTCGCCAAGGGAAGCCGCACGCAAAATCCTCCGCCGCTTCGCGTCCCATGCCTACCGGCTCCCCGTCCAGGATGCCGACATAGAAAAGCTCATCCGCCTTTTCGACAAAGGCCAACAGGACAAACTCCGCTTCGAGCAATCCGTCGCCCTGGCCATGAAAGCCGTCCTCATCTCCCCGAAATTCCTCTTCCGGGGCGAAGTCCAGCCCGACCCCGACAACCCTGCTGCCATCCACCTCATCGACGAATTCGCCCTTGCCTCCCGCCTCAGTTACTTCCTCTGGAGTACCATGCCGGACCAATCCCTCTTTAAGGAAGCTTACGAAGGAACCCTCCGCAAAAACCTGGATCAACAAATCCAACGCATGCTCAAGGA
>JAYPDO010000005.1:12186-19673 GCA_038125285.1 Opitutia bacterium | reverse complement strand
CCTCGGCCGCGCCACTCCCGATACCACCCGCTTCAAATCCTACAACCAAGAAGTGGCTCGGGACATGCACCAAGAGACCCAGCTCTTCTTTAATCATATTTTCCGCCAAGACCGCCCCGTCATCGAATTCCTCGACGCCGACTACACCTTCCTTAACCAAAAACTCGCCCAATACTATGGCATAAACGACGTCCTGGGGAAAGAGTTCCGCAAAGTCTCCCTCGACAAAAAAACCAGGCGCGGCGGCATCCTCACCCATGGCAGCATCCTCACCCTCACCTCCAACCCAACCCGCACCTCCCCGGTCAAACGCGGCAAGTGGATACTGGAAAACCTCCTCGGCCTCCCGCCACCACCACCAGACCCCAACGCCCCTCCCCTCCCGGACGACGCCAAGGCCTTCGAAGGCGCGACCCTTCGCGAAATCATGGTCAAACACAGGGAAGACCCAGGCTGCGCTGCTTGCCACGTAAAAATGGATTCCATCGGCATCGCCCTGGAAAACTTCGACGCCGTAGGCATGTGGCGTGAAAAATACGGCAACGTCACTGTGGACTCCGAGGGCTACTTTACCGACGGCACTAAATTCGACGGTCCCCAGGAGCTAAACCAAGTCCTCATCAACCAATACAAACAGGAATTCCTAACCCAGCTCACCGAGGCCATACTCACCTACGCCCTAGGCCGCGGTGTCAAATACTACGACCGCTGCTCCGTCCAGGAAATCGTCAACCAACTTGAAGCCAACGACCACCGCTTCTCCGTCCTCATCCGAGGCATCATCAAATCCCCCCCCTTCCAAAACCGCCGGGGGGACAGCGCCGGGAAGGATGGCTAAAGCACTTCCAAGCAGTCATTCCCGGTTCTGGGCAAATTGCAGCATGGCCTTCCTAAGCAGTGCCTGGATTCAGGATCCGATGATTTGAAGACGACTTTCAAGAAACGCTACAAGCCCCAGCAATCCGAAAAACTTTTTGCTATCCAACCGGGCAGGTTCGTGGTTCCTTGCCATCCACGATGATGAGACACCTAAAATCCATTGCCCTCTTTGAAAGGGCGGCGAAGGTCATCCCCGGCGGGATCTATGGCCATACCAGCCCAGCAGCGGCCTTGCCCGGGGCATTCCCCTATTACGCGGAAAGTGCGGAGGGTTGTCGCTACAAAGATGTGGACGGCCATGAATACATCGACTTCCTTTGTGGCTACGGGACGATCAGCCTGGGGTACAAACATCCGGTCGTAGAGGAGGCGGTAGCCAAGCAACGGGAAAGGGGCACCCTCTTCAACCACCCGACCCACATCCAACCGGAACTGGCGGAATTGCTAACTAGCCTCATCGGCTTTGCAGACTGGGCGGTTTTTGGGAAAAACGGTTCCGACATGACGACCTGGGCCATCCAAGTCGCCAGGGAGAAAACCAAGCGCAAGAAAATCATCAAAGCCGCTGGTGCTTACCACGGGGTGGATCCCTGGTGCAACCCGAACACCGGCGGCAGGATCGGGGAAGACACCGCCCACATCCACGAATTCCCCTGGAACAATCTGGACGCCCTGGAGCACTTGCTCCGTGTCCATCGGGACGATGTCGCGGGGGTAATCCTCACCCCTTACCACCACCCCACCTTTGCCGACCAGGAAATGCCATCGCCGGAATTCCACAAGACCGTCCGCAAATTCTGTGACCAAGACGGCATCGTCCTCATCCTTGACGACATCCGGGCAGGATTCCGGCTCACCCTCGACGGAAGCCACACCCTCTTCGGTTTCGAGCCGGACCTTGCTTGTTACTGCAAAGCCCTAGGCAACGGCTACACCCTCTCTGCCTCAGTTGGCCGGGATGAACTCCGCATCCCTGCGACCAAAGTCTTCCTCACCGGCAGCTATTGGAATGATGCCACCGCCATGGCAGCCAGCATTGCCACACTACAGGAAATGCAGCGCACCAACCTCCCGAAGCAACTCCAAGAAACCGGCACCCAACTCGCGGATGGCCTCCACAACCTGGCCAAAAAGCATGGCCACGCACTCACCATCTCCGGACCGCCTGCACTCCCCTATGTCCGCTTTTCTAATGAGACCAATTTCCTCCAACTCCAGCAATTCTGCGCCCTTGCGGCAGAAGAAGGCGTCATCCTCCACCCCCACCACAACAATTTCCTCTCCGCCGCCCACACCCCCGCCGACATCGAACTTGCCCTCGACGCCTTCGGCCGCGCCTTTGCCAGGATAGAATAAAGCCCCCCGCCCCCTTTTCAAAGAATGGACCTCATCCGCAAGACCCAGAGCAACGACCTCCTCCGGAGCTTGTTCATGGGTATCATCGAGTCCGGTTACACCTCCATCGCGATCCTCGTCGCACTTCGGTTTTTCCAGGCTTCCGCAGGAGTGAAGTCCCTCCTGGCAGCAGGGACTTCCATCGGCTTCCTCCTGAGTCCGGTTGTCTTGGTCTCGGTTGCGCGGACTTCGTTGCCGGGTAGCAAAATCTGCTCGCTATATATGTTGGGTACCTCCATCGGAGTTTTTGTGGCGGCGTTCGCAGGAAACACCCTGGCCTACACCGCAGGCCTTCTCCTGGCAACCATCCTGTCCTCCCAAATCCCCCCGGTGATGGTCCAAATCTACTCACGGAACTACCACAAGAAGGAGCGAGCCAGACGGATTTCAGGGAACTTGATGGTCGCATCCACAGTCGGGGCCTGCACCTCCTACCTCATCGGGATTTTCCTCGACCATGACCTTTCCAACTTCCGCCTTTGCCTGGCCGGGATCGGCACCGCCTGCCTTTGCGCCTCCTACATCCACCTCCGAATCCCCTCGACACCGCTGCGTGAAGGCGACAGCCCCCACCTCGTCCACGACCTAAAACTCGCCTTTCAGGACAAGTTCTTCGCCGCCATGCTCATCGGGTGGATGCTCATGGGCGTGGGGAACCTCATTACCATCCCCTTGCGTATCGAGTACCTGGCCAATGAAAAGTACGGTATCAACGCCAGCAACACCACAGTCCTAGCGATCGCCTTGATCACGACCTCCGTCGCACGCGTACTGAGTACCCCCGTCTGGGCCTGGCTGTTCGACAAATTCAATCTCGCCCTAGTCCGAATCGGTATCAACCTTTGTTTCCTCACCGGCCTGCTCCTCTACTTCCACGTCCACGACTTCCTACTCCTCGCCGTCGGCGCATTCCTGATCGGTTGGGCAACCGGTGGCGGCACCCTCGCATGGAACCTCTGGGTCACCAAAGTCGCCCCCCCGGGACGGGAATCCACCTACATGAGCGTCCACTCGTTTTTTACTGGGATCCGGGGCGTCCCCGCACCTTTCGTCGGCTACTGGATCCTGGCCACCTATGGACCAAATCCGGTAGGGTGGACCGCCGCGGCATTCATCGCAACCAGCTCCCTCCTCTTCCTGATAATGGCCTCCAACCAGAGGCTCAAGGATTGATTTGTCCATTCCCAAAGCATTAGGAACATTATCCACCCAAATTATGAAAAGGTCATTTGCCTACCTTCCACTCTTATTCACTGGCATCGCCCATGCCAATCCAGCACCCGATTTCGACAAGGACTTGAAACCCTTCCTCGAACAGCACTGTATTCGCTGCCACGGGGAGAAGAAGCAGAAAGGCGATTTCCGCATCGACACCCTTTCCAAGGACATCGGCACCAAGGATACCCCCCAATGGTTTGAAGTCCTCCAGAACATCAGCACCGGCGACATGCCACCGGAGGATGAGAAGGTGCGCCCGACCGCCGAGGAAGGCGCATCCATCGTCCGGTGGATTGCCGCCCGGGTCAAGGAAGGCGAAGCCGCCAGGATGGCCCGGCGCGACCGGGTATCTTACCACCGCCTTACCCGCGAGGAATACGTAAACTCCGTCCGCGACCTCATCGGGGTCGAGTACGATGCTTCCGACCCTGGTGGCCTCCTCGAAGACCCGGAGTGGAACGGTTTCGAGCGTATCGGCTCCGTCCTCACCCTTTCCCCGACCCACATCGAGAAATACATGAAGGCCGCCGAAATCGTCCTCGACGAAGCCTACCCGGAAAAACCCATCGAGTACCTCGAAGCTTCCGTCCCCGCCGCCACTGTCCGCGAAGGCCGCCCTTATTATGAAGAGTACAAGGAACAAGGGCTGCTGGACAAAGTCCGCTACCTCATGGTCACTTCCGGGGAACAATACCGCTACTCCAACCCCTACCGCGACGGCCTCAAGTTTCCCGGCCCGGGCATTTATGAAATCAGCTACAAACTTAGCGGCCTGAAGCCCGAAAACAAACCCGCCCCGAGGCTCCAGGTCTACGAGCACAAGCTCGACCGCATCCTTTTCGAGCAAGACATCATCGCCCCGGAGGACCAGCCCACCACCATCACCTTCCGAACCCATTTCCCGGATGTCCGCGGCCCGAACATCCACGTCCTCAACCTCACCGGCCCTCCCCGGCATCCCGTCTCCACTGCCACCAGCAACATCCCCTTCATCAACTTGCAACGCCGTCGTGCCCCCTGGCAGGTCAAGGTTACCGACCAGGAAGGCAACCCCCGCTACCCCATGCTCATCCTGGACAGCATCACGTTCAAGGGACCCATCGTCACCGAACTGGAGAAACAACGCCGCGATGCCTACATGGCCAAGGAAGAAACCCTCGAAGCCGCCACCCAAGGCCTCGCTACCATGGCCCGCATCGCCTTCCGCCGCCCCCTTTACGTAGGCGAACTCGATACCTACACCAACATCGTCAAATCCGAACTCGAAGCCGGGGAAAAGTTCAAGGACGCGGTCAAATCCGCCATGACGGCCATCCTCTGCTCAAAAAGTTTCCTCTTCCTCTCCGAAGGCAACGAGGACGCGGAACGCCACACCCTCAACGACTGGGAAATCGCCTCCCGCCTCTCCTACCTCCTCTGGAGCACCATGCCGGACGACGAACTCTTCGGGCTCGCTGAAAAGGGAAAGCTCCAGGACAAAGCCGTCCTCAATCAACAATTCCAACGCCTCCTCGCCGACTCCCGCGCCGACCGCTTCAAGGACTCCTTTTCCAAGCAATGGCTAAACCTCCGCAAAGTCGGCATGTTTGCCCCCGACCGAAAGATCTACCCCAATTACGACGACCACCTCGAAAACAGCATGGTTGGCGAAAGCCAGGCCTTTTTCGGCGAAGTCCTTGACTCCGGCGGCACCCTCCGCGAATTCATCGACTCTGACTGGACGATGCTCAACCCCAAGCTCGCCGGGTTCTACAATATCCCGGGCATCACGGAGGATAAATTCCAGCGCGTCAGCCTCAAGCCCGGTGACCACCGAGGCGGCATCCTCACCCAAGCCTCCATCCTCTCCCTCACTTCCGACGGCACCCGCCACCGCCCCGTCCACCGAGGCGTCTGGCTCAAGGAAGTCATCTACGGCAAAACCCCGCCGCCCCCGCCTGCCAACGTCGACCCCATCGAACCCACACCTCCGGATTCCCCAAAGGCGACCCTCCGCCAAAAGCTCGACGCCCACAAAGCAGACCCCAACTGCTCAGCCTGCCACGCCAAAATCGACCCATTTGGCCTCTCCTTCGACAACTACAACGCCATCGGCGAATGGCGCACCCACGAAAAGGGCGAAGGCACCGGCGATGACCCGCCCGTCGACCCATCCGGCCAACTCCCCGACGGACGCAAATTCGCCAATGCCGAGGATTTCAAAAAGCTCGTCCTCGACGACCTCGAAAAATTTAACCGCGCCTTCGTCGAAAAACTAGCCATCTACGGAATGCGCCGGACTCTCACCCTCGACGACCATGAAGACCTCGACAAGATTGCCAAAGCAGGCAGCGAACGCGATTATGTAGTCAAAGACATTATCGAGGACTTTGTCCTCTCAGATCTTTTCAAGAAAAGATAGCAATTAGCGATTAGCGATTAGCTTTTAGCTCTCTCCAGATTCTCTTTTATAAAACAAACCATCACTCTAAAAAGCTAACAGCTAATTGCGAGTACCAACCGCTCCCCAAAATGAACATCCAATCTAACTCCTGGCGCCTTGACCGCCGTCACCTTCTCAAAGGCGTTGGCGCAAGCATCGCCCTTCCCCTGCTCAATTGCATGGAAGCCGCTACAAAAGCGGATGCCCCCAAGCCCAAACGCAGCATTTTCCTCTACATCCCTAACGGGGTGAATACCCTGACCTGGCAAATCCAGAAAGCGGGTAAGGATTTTGAATTTACCCCTACAATGTCCGCACTGGAACGCCACCGGCAAGAGGTCACACCGATTAGCGGTTTGCACCACCCGCTGGGCCTGGGCAAGGCGCACAATTGCGACCAAATCTGGCTGACTGGTGCCAATGTCCCTAGGGATGGCGGGGCTTGGCGCAACACGGTTTCCGTTGACCAAATCATGGCGGAATTCCAGGGTGTCCACACCCGGTTCCCATCCCTGGAAACCGCCATCGATGGTTTCTCGCTCGCTTGGTCCCGCGATGGTATCCAGCTCCCCGCCGACCGGAATGTGAAAAGTATCTTCGAGCGGCTTTTCGGGGAAGAAAAAGGTGGAAAGGAAGTTGTCCGCCGCCGTCTCGACAAGCGCGGCAGCATCCTCGACGCAGTCATCACCGATGCCAACCGCGTCAACAAAAAGCTCGGAACGGAAGACCGCAACAAACTGGACGAATACCTGACCGCCGTACGCCAAGTCGAGGCCACCACTGAGCGGGCGGAATCCTGGCTCGATGTCCCCAAGCCGAAAGTACCCGGTTCCGAAGCTGGTCGTTACACTGCCCGCCTCGACCCATCCCAAGTCCAAATCCTCCACCGTACGTTCTTCGACCTCATGGTGCTCGCAATCCGTACGGACATGACCCGCGTCATCACCTGCATGATCGGCAGCGAAGCCCATGGTGGCCCGATTCCAGACATCGGCATTTCCCAAGCCCGGCACGGACTTTCCCACCACAATGGCGACCCGGAACAACTCCGACGCCTCACCCAGACCGACACCTTCCTCATCGAACAATACGCCTACCTGCTCGACCAGTTGAAAGCCTTTTCCGAGGAAGACGGCAACCTCCTGGACACCACCCAAGTCCTCTGGGGCAGCGGTATGTCCTACGGCCACAGCCACGGCAACGCCAACCTCCCCATCCTCTATGCCGGCGGCAAGAAGCTCGGTGCCAAACACGGCCAGCACATCGATTACAACCTCCCCCATATCGGCAAATACACCGTCGACGACGCAGGTTCCCACTACAAAATCTGCGGCCGCCCGCTCGATTCCGACGCCCGTTTGAGCAACTTGTTGCTGACCATGCTCCAACGCTCCGGAGTGGAAGCGGAAACATTCCAGGATAGCCTCGGGACGATTTCGGAGGTGGTGGCGTGATGCGGGGGAATTGGAACAACTCTCCACGTTGTGGCCCACCTGGCTACAAGACGGCGCCTAGCCACGGTGGGCACAACCTGGACTTCCCGCGATTGGTCTTACTCCAAGCCAACCCCCAA
>JAYPDO010000005.1:0-12176 GCA_038125285.1 Opitutia bacterium | reverse complement strand
ACACGGGGGCACCCCGGCGGGCGCGTCCCATCTTGGCACACAAGGTGGACTTCCGGCTATGGTTCTTACTCCTCGCCATCCCCCTATCCGCAGGGGAAGTCGCCAAGCAATACCGCTCGGACTCAAACAACGACCCGAAGCTCCCCTGGTTCCAACCCGTCCACGGCGAATTCCCGCCCGAGGGATTGGAGCACTATGTCAGCGGGGAATACATCGGCGGGGATCACATCGAGCGCGAGGTCATCATCCGGGTTGACCGGAACGACAGCCAGGAACGCGCCCTCTGGGACTATCCGCTGGCGGCCAAGATGCTTCCCTACGGCTCGGTCTATTACCTCGGGCAACCGGCGGAATTGCGCGACATCCCCATCGGTACGCACTTGCATGGTTGGTTCTACGACCGCAAGGAAGGCGAGCAACGCCACTGGGACAGCACCCGCAACGGGAAGCCCCAGAACAAATACGGGCACCGCGCCTCCCCGGAAGTCGATTTCACCCAATGCCTCCGCGTCGAGGACGACTTTTCCTACAACGTCCGCCGAAACCAGGCCTGGAAGGTGGACGGCACCGACCTGGAAAAAATGGAGCTATACGCCACCTTGCAAAAAGACGGCAAACCGGAAGGCAAATCCAAGATTTTCCACCTCAAGTCCTACACCCAAGTATTCCAAGGCAAGGGGTTCGGGGCACTCGAAAGCATAAAGCCCGGACAAACCGTCCAGATGAACCTGACCTGGGTCACCCTCTACGGCCCCGGGCGCGTCACCCAAATTTGGCTGGACCAAGAAGCCCGCGAACTGGCGAGCAACCTCCAGCTCGAACGCCACCGCAACTACGTCCGCCAGCGTGGTATCCCCGGTTGGGTCGATTCTGTGGACGACAAAAACCAGCATGTCCTGGTCACTTTCTTCGACGGCATCGACACTTCCCTCTTCAAAGACTTCGACATCATCGTCCCCGAGCCCCTCGGTTGGCCGACTTCCGGCGGAGCCAAGGACGACCTCAAGCCCAAAGGCACCCTTGCAGTCGCCACCCTCGCCCGGAACATGTACGACCCCGTCAACGACCGCAAAGGGGGCAACATCCTGGAAGTCAACCAAGTCCCCAAGAAGCTCGGTTGCAGTGGCACCCAGATCAAGGTGCAATGCGGCATGCTTCTCGAAGGTTACCGCCCCGGCGGGATGGTCCGCTTTTTCCCGGCCGCCTGGAAAGTCGTCGCCCTCCCGAGGGAAGAAGGGTTTTTCGGTAAAGAATGAACCGGAAACACTTCCTCCAAACCGGCCTGGGCACGCTCCTCGCCGCCAGCCTGTCCCAAGCCGCCCCAAAACGCCCGCCGCGCATCCTACTGCGCTCCTCCTGGCAAGTCGTCAACATCGGCGACATCGCCCACACTCCCGGCGTCCTCGCCCTTATCGAGAAGCATATCCCCGGTGCGGAAGTAGTCTTGTGGGCCTCCTACGACCTCTCGGAAGAAGTCATGGAAATGGAGCACAAACGCTTCCCCAAGCTCAAGATTGTCAAGGGCACCATCGGCAAAGAAGGAAAGGGGTCTAACGCAGACCTGGAAGAAGCCCTCCAATGGGCGGATTTCCTGCTCCACGGCTCCGGACCTTCCCTAGTCGCGGCCAAGGATGTGGCGGCATGGGCCAAACACATAGGCAAACCTTTTGGCGTTTACGGCATCACCTACGGCAACTTTTTCGATGCCAACCGCAAGGAGCTGATGGACCAAGCGAAGTTCCTCTATTTCCGGGACTCCCACTCCCTCGCCCATGCCAAAAGCCAGGGCATCCAAAGCCCGGTCATGGAATTTGGCCCCGATGGTGCCTTCGCCTGCGACCTCCGAAACGACGCCAAAGCCGAAGCTTTCCTCAATGCCAATGGTTTGGAAGAAGGGAAATTCCTCTGTTGCCTCTCCCGCCTCCGCTACACCCCTTACTGGACCATCCCCTCAAAAAAGCGAAAGATGGATCCGGAGCGCCATGCCACCAACGAAAAGATGAAGGAGCACGACCACAAGGAGTTGCGCAACGCTATCATCGCCGTCGCGAGGGAAACACCGTTAAAAGTCCTCCTTTGCCCGGAGGACATGACCCAAATGGCCGTCGGCAAGGCAATGTTTTACGACCAACTTCCCTGCGACGTGAGACCCCGCGTCGTCTTACGTGAAGATTTCTGGCTCACCGACCAAGCCCTCAGCACCTACGTCCGCAGCGCCGGTCTCTTCGGCAGCGAAATGCACTCCCCCATCATGGCCCTGGGCAACGGCGTCCCCGCCATCGTCTGCCGCTTTAAGGAACAAACCTCCAAAGGTTACATGTGGGAAGACATCGGCCTGGGCGACTGGCTCTTCGACCTCGACAAGGAAGAAGACCACAAACGCATCGTCCCCACCGTCCTTGACATGGCCACCAACCGGGCCGCCGCCATGGACAAGGTCGCCAAAGCCCGAGCCTTTGTAGAAAAACGCCAGCGCGAAACCATGGGCTACCTCGCCAAGACCCTCGCCTGATTCCATCAAGGAGAGGCGGCTACAAACCGCTGCCCCACTATTCACTCGGAGCCCCCAACCACCTTCACAAACCGTGGAAAATACAACCACGGCTCCTTGAAGTGGTCGGCAAACTCGAAGCTGTTTGTGCAATAGGTCAAGACAAGCCCGGTACCTCGAAGATGCGGATGCGCTTTCCCCTGGTACACCATGATCCGACCAAATCGGTTTTCAGGGGGATCAAAGACATTGACTTTCCCAGACCAAGGCCCGGTCAGTTCCTGGGCGAACCGTTGCACGACCACCGCTTTACCAAAGCCCTCCGTCTGGGTCTGGACAAAGCAACTTTGCACAGGGTCAAAATGCACGGTAAATTCAGTCTGCCCTTTGTCGAAAACTGGCTTGGCCGCAACTTCCCCCCGTGTGCCCAAAACCCAGCCCTGCACTTCCCCACACCACCATTGCACTCCTGCCAACTTTCCTGCCCCAATATCCCCCAAAGGCCATCGCACAAGGAAGACATCATGCTTCGGCCCAGGCTCCTGGCCGCTGAAGGCATGGACAAACCCACCCGAAACCAGGACCGCGCCCGACCCGACCACAATGCCCCGGCCACTTTCAGGGCAATCCAACCACCGGACATCCCACTTACAAGGCTCATCCCCAGGATTGGAAACCAATACTGCAGACCAGCCCCGCACCTCAAAACCCAAACCGCCCTCCGCATGGTGCACCTTCATCAGGAAAAGGAGCAATTTGTCCCCTAACAACAACCCATGCCCCGGCCAGTACCGCACCTTGCCGTTGCCAGGAAAAAATGATTCCGGACGGATCCCTTTGTCCCCCCAATAAAACCGGATCGACGCCCGCGACGGGTCGGCACTCTCCTGGATGGCCAGGGAGTTGCTGACCAACGTAGCCCCTTTGCGCTTCCCTTCCCCGTCCTTGTCAATCCAACTGTCCCCGAACAACCACAGGATCCTTCCCCCGCCAAGGTTGATGGAATACGCCCCGTCTCCCCCCACCCAATGCCGGTTCCGCAGGAAAAGTTTGTCTGCCTCCGGCCAGGAAGTCGCCATCCGCGAAACAGGTGTTCCGCAGGCCAATTGACATAGTAAAAACCAGGAAAACAACGGGAACCTAAGTGTGGCTTTCATGAGTTCGGTTTCACTTTATTTGCGTCCCCTCTTTTCGGCCTTCTTGTAAACAAATGAATGATCCGTTTTCCCTACTGCGATCACATGTAGCGATTCTCAAAAGTAATCTCCGATTGGATTGGCAACTTATCGGAGCGGCGGTTAAAACCCACCACTCAAGATTCTTTCGGAAACGAAATATGGGTGATGCTATAATCAACCAGTCCTGCTGGACTCTAGCCGAACCCATCCTGTAAATCCTGTTCATCCTGTCCAAAAACAAGAACCCCTCACTTGATCCGGAGGATGGCTTCGACCATTTTGCGGGTTTCTTCAATGTCGTGTTGGGGATGTGGGGGCATGGGGAAAGCCCCCCAAGCGCCTTGGCTGCCAGTGAGGATTTTTTGGGCGAGGCGTTCTAGGGCTTCGGGGTCTTTGGCGTACTTTTTGGCGACGTCCTTGTAGGCGGGGCCGATGGATTTTTGCTGGGTGGTGTGGCAGGCAAGACAGGTGGTCCGGCCGATGAGTTCGGTACCGGGGTGTTGGGCATCGAGGCCTTTCATACGTGGGTCCGCAGACGCAACGTCAAGCGATACGGGGGTGGCGGAGAAGGTGATTTTCTTGAGCTTGCCATCTTTGCCATCGTACCAGGGGGTGCCGTATTCAAGGAGGTAGAGTTCGCCTTTCGGGCCGAATTCCATGTCCACGGGGTGGATGAAGAGGTGGCGGCCAAGCCAAGGTTGGTTCCAGACAATGTCGCCGTCGGCATTGAGTTTGAGGACACGCACCCATGCACTGGTCCAGTCGTAGACGATGAGGCAACCGTCGAGGATGGAGGGAAGTTTGGAGGATGAATCCGGGAAGTCGGCTGCGTAATAAACGGGGCCGGCACAAGCGGAAGCGCGTGGATAAAACCAAAGGGGCGCAGTGGCGGGCGGGAGTTGTTGGAGGCCGGTGTTGTTTGGGGAGTCGTTGACTGGGGTGGTGGGGTTGAACTTCTCGCCGACCTTGTTGCTGGCGAAATCGAGGTCGGCGTAGGGCTTGTTGTCGGCCACGAAATAGGGCCAGCCGAAGTAGCCGGCTTTCTTGGCCTGGTTGACTTCATCAAAACCGATGGAGCCACGGTCGGAGGTTCCCCCTGCGTCGGGGCCGACTTCACCCCAGTAGAGGAAGCCGGTGTGCGTATCCACGGAGATGCGGAAGGGGTTGCGGCAGCCCATGGCGTAGATTTCGGGGCGGGTTTTGGGGATGCCGGGGGCGAAAAGGTTACCAGAGGGGATGTCGTAAGTGCCGTCGGGTTTGGGGCGTATGCGGAGGACTTTGCCCCTTAGGTCGTTAGTGTTGGCGGCGGAGCGTTGGGCGTCGTAAAAGTGCCGGCCTTCCCGTTCGTCAATGGGGCAATAGCCGCTGGATTGGAAGGGGCAGGTGTTGTCCCCAGTGGAGAGGTAGAGGCAACCGTCGGGTCCAAAGGCGATGGAACCAGCTTCGTGGCAAACGGCATTTTCGCGGTTGTGGGCGAATTCGAGCAGAACTTTTTCACCGGCAAGTTTGCCCCTGGCGTAGGTGAATCGGGAGAGGCGTTGGAGCTTTTCTCCTTTGACGGAGTAGAAAAGGTAGAGCCAATGGTTCTTGGCATACCCAGGGTCGAGCGTGATGCCAAGCAAACCGGCTTCGCGGGCGTATTCGCCTTTGCGAATTTCCACGGGGAGCTGGGCTAAAGTTTCGACTTTGCCGGAGGTATCAACGAGTTTAACCCCGCCAGTCCTTTCGACAACGAAGACGGAACCGTCAGGGGCGACGGCGAGTTCCATGGCGTCAATGAAGCCCCCGGCGATGGTCTCGACTTTGAAATGCTCGTCGGACGGCAATTCCGGGATTTTGGGCGGTTCGAGTTCGCCAATCAGCATGATGGCGGAGGGATACCAGGTGTGCCCGGCATATTTGTCGGGGTTCTTTTCAATGTCCGCCCGTTTCGATTCGAAGATGATTTTGGTCTTGTCGAGCTTCTGGGGGGTGAGGGTGATTTTGACATGGTGCAAAGCGTCCTCCTGTTCCGTGGCGATATTGACCTTGGCCATCCGGTGGTAGGTGCAGTAGCCGTCGATGCGCTTAGGGCTGCTGGGTTTTCCGCCGTCAAATTGGGCTATAAGTTGCCCGCCGTCGGGTCCAACGAGGTCGAAGATGGCGGCGGTGGTTCCCCGGAAGGAAAAGGAAATGCTGGCCCCGGGCGAAACGGCTTGGTACAGCTCGGGCATGTTGCGGCTAAAGCGTTTGGCAAGGGTGTGGCCTTCCTCCAGTTTCTTCCAGTCCCCTTCCAGCATGTCGGGGCGGATGGGGACGATGGTGGCCTTTTCCCAGTTGTCGGCACGAAGGGGTTGTATGGTTTTGTGGGGGGCGGGCTTACCACTGGCTTCGGTAATGGCGGGCCAGGAACGGGCAATGGACTCGGTGTAGAGGACGTGGCCGGTTTCGGAGTGGGGGTGGACACCGTCGGAGGAGAAGACCATGGGCTTGGCTTCGCGGATGTTGTCGGGCTTGGGAGCTTTGAAGGCAAGTTTGCCTTCCTTCACCAACTTCGCGACTTCGACCCCGAAATGGATGGACGGGATGGCGTAGTGGTCGGCCAACTCCTCCATCGCGCTGGCGGCACGGGGCATCTTGCCGGCATGGAGGTCTTCCAGGAAATCGAGCTTGAGGGTGTAGACATAGCAGATGTCGATGGTGGGGTCGGCGACCCAGGTTTGGCGGACGATGCCCTCCATGGCTTTGTGGATTTGCGCGGGGGATGCGCCGCCGTCATTGACTGCGAATTCGACAAAAAGGAGGTCGGGATGGTGGCGCAGGACATCACGTTCTAGGCGGAAGACCCCGAGGTCGGAACCGGTTCCGCCGATGGCGGCATGGATTTCCTCGAACTTCGCCTTGGGATATTCTTTTTGGAACCATTCCCGTGACTGGACGCGCCAACCGTTGGCCGCCGTGATGCTCCCGCCTAGATAGGCGACTTTGAGGGACTTGCCTTCGGCGACCTTGGCGAGGAAGTTGGGGAGACCTTGGCGCGGGTTGCATTCCACGGCTTTGCGGAGCGGGTAATTGTCTTGGGCGTGGAGGATACCGGAGAATAGCAAGAATAGTAGCGGGAGGATAGAGAGAGATTTCATTGTGTTGGCTCTAAGAGGTAAATTTTGGATGACTTGGGTATTGGAGGCGCAGTTACAAACCGCCACTCCTTGGTTGGATTAGTCATTTATGGCGGAAGGTGGGGCTCTGGATAACTCCGTGGACGAGGGAGCGGAGGCCGTAGTCGTCCGATGATGCGGTTTGGGCAATGGCGTCGATTTCCGGTTGGTCGATGGGGGTGGTGGGTTCGCCGGTGGCGTAGGTAAGCATGTGGCGGACGACGCCTTTGGCGAGTTGCGCGGGATTGGCGGCGAGATGTTTGCGAAGGCCTTGGATGCCAGCAAATTCCTGGCCTTGGGGCGTAATGCCGGAGGAGTCCACTGGAAGGCCGTCAGTCCATTTGGGCAGGCCTTTGCCTTTTTCGGGGTTGGGTATGCGGTAATGGGTGCGGAAATTGCCCATGACATCAAAGCTTTCAAGGGCAAAGCCGTAGGGGTCGAAACGGGCGTGGCAGGCTTTGCAACTCCCCTCCTTGCTGTGCAAGGCAAGCTGCTCCCGGAGGGTCTTCGCGCCACGTGTGTCCGGGACAACAGCATTCACCGTAGCCGGAGGGGGCGGGATGGTGATGCCCAACAAACGGTCGGAAACCCAGACACCTCGCTTGACCGGGGAGGTCAGGGTGCCGTTGGCGGTGACTTTCATGGTCGCGGCCTGGGCAAGGAAGCCGCCGAATGGTGAATCCCCGGGCAACTTCACCGGCCGCACCCCGAAGCCTTCCACGCCTTCCAGTCCATAAACTTCGGCAAGACGGGAATTCGCCATGGCCCAATCCGGGGCGACGAAGTCCCGCACGCTTATGTTTTTTTCGAGCATGTGTCGGAATGCGGCCCGGGTTTCGAGGGTGCTGGAGATTTTCAACTCGTCGTCGTACTCGGGATAAAGGTCCTTGTCCGGCGTTGTGTTTTCAATGCCCCAGAGGCCGAGCCATTGGTCGAGGAAATCCTCCACGAAGCGGCCGGACTTGGCGTCGTCCAAAAGGCGGTCGGTTTGCTGGCGGAGAACTTGGGCATCGACCAGCTTCCCGGAGCGGGCGACCTCCATGAGTTCGACATCCGGGGTGGAATTCCAAAGGAAATAGGACAGGCGGGTGGCGAGGGCAAAGTCGTTGAGCGGGCCAGGGTTGGCGGAGATGCAGAGGAAGTCCGGCGAGGTCATCAGGAGGGTAACTTCTTTGACGAAAGCCTGTTGCAGTGTCTCCCGTTTGTAGAGGGAATCCATGAAATTACGGACATGGAAATCGATTTCCCATTCGGCAAGGTCGCGGCGGTAGAGCCTTGCCCCAATCCGGGCGAAGGACTTGCGGAGGACGGCCTCCATCTCCTTCTGGGAAAGCTGGGAGGACTTGGATCGTTTTGCACCATTCAAGCCGGGAAACCAATCCGGCGGAAGGTCGGAAAAGAGCAAATCCTGTCCTGGTAACGCGCCTTCCAACTCCTCCAAATCGACCCACTGGATGGCCAGCCCCGGCTTGCCCTTGCCGCGGATGCTGGCCTGGGTGTTTTTGGGGACAGGTACACCAAGGCCAAATGGGATGAGCCGGATTCCAGAGCCGGGGATGTCGTTGTCCTGGTTGGTCCGGAGGTAGACATCGGCCTCGACGACGGCGGGGTTGCCGGGAGGCGCATCCACGACGTCGAGAAGCTTGAGGATTTGCGGATAGGCCCAGACATGCCCGCCGTAAATCCCGACCGGGAGCGGCTTGTCCGTCTGGTAGGCATACATGTGCATGCGGATGCGGTGCCATCCGGGTTTGCGCGGGCCGGGGAAGCCGTTGCGTTTGCCATTGTTCTCCCTGACCAGTTGGCCGGAGTTGGCATCGGAGTTGAAGGAGACCCACCATCCTTCCGGCAATTCCAGCAAATGCCCCTTAGATTGCCCGCTCTCCCGGGCCCAGAGGCGAATGGTGGTTTTGTCCTGCTGGTGCTTGAACATCCGGGCGATGGTCTCCTCGGCAATCTGGAGCTGCGCCTCCGTGGCGGCTGGGGAAAACGGGAGCGCCTTGGACACCTTGTCATACCCGTCGGCGCGGCCATCGCCCGGCATCATGCGGATGACCGGGGGGCGGATGCCAAAAATGTCCTGGATGGTGTTGGCATATTCATTGCGGGAAAGGCGGCGGAAACGGCTCCGGCCTTCCGTGCGTTGCTTTTCGGCGAGGAAGTGGGTGAGGTCGCCTTTTATCCAGGAGATCAGGGTCTCCTTGTCCTTGGCATCGAGCGGGCCTTCGTCCTCCGGCGGCATGATGCCGGTCTCGACTTGCTCCATTACCTTGAACCAATGGTGGTAATCCGTGCCGAGGGTTTCGAGGGTCGGGACGCCTTCAAGGTTGAGGCCGGCCTTGGGCTTTTTGCCGCCATGGCAATCCGTGCAGGCAGCTTCCAGGATGGGGGCGACGTTGGATTGGAAGGTTTCGGCGGGGTTGTCGGCATGTAGTGCGAGGGGCAGGATTACGGTAAGTATGGGGGGCGACTTGCTAATCCAACTCGCGACTGCCGACTTGGCCAATCCATTGAAAATTTTGCGAAAATATCCGGTCTTTTGCATGGCGGTTTATCCGAGGCCGTTGATCGCGCCGTGGCCGGAGCCGAAGTCTTCCGTCTCCACGCCGAAACGCTGGAGCATGCTTACGAACAACTGCCCGAGCGGGGTGTTGTCCTTCACGTTCCCGGCGATGTGGCCGCCGTGTTTCCAACCGCCGCCGGCGAGGAGGATGGGGAGGTTGGTCGTGCCATGGCCGCTGGCGTCCCCGAGGTTGCTGCCGATGAGGACTTGGGTGTTGTCGAGGAGGTTCCCGCCGCCTTCCGGGGTTTCACGGAGGGAAAGGAGGAAGTCCCCAAAAACTTTCATCTTCTCCTTCTCGATGATTTTGAGCTGTTCGATTTTCTTGGGGTTGCGGCCATGGTGGCTAAGGCCGTGGTGGCCTTCGTTCACACCCGGAATCGGCGGCTTCTCGTCCATGCCCTTGATAAAAAGGCTGGCGACTCGGGTGGAGTCGGTCTGGACAGCAAGTTTCATAAGCCCGAGCATGACGTTGGCGCGGCCGATGCTGTTGCTCCGGTCGGAAAAGGGGCTGGGGTAGTTCTCATTCGGCTGCGGCTCGGAAACCTGGGGCTTGGGTAAGTTCACCCACTTCTCCTCGGCCACCAACTGCTTTTCCAGACCCCGGACAGCTTCCGCGTAGTCGGCCACTTGTTGGCGGTCGTGTAGGCTGACGGTGCGGGAAAGCTGGGAGAGGCGGGACTTCATGCGGTCGAGAATGCTCTTGCCCCGGCGGATACGCTCCATCTCGGCCTTCACCTGCTGCTTGCTCCCGGCGATGAACATTTTTGCAAAGACCTGGGACGGGACGCCCCAAGCCGGGATGCCTGCGCCGGTGTCCGTATAGGAAAGCGGGCTACCGTCTTGTGTAGAAAGGGTCATGAAGGGGAAACGGGTCGCCCCGGCCACTTGTTTGGAAGCAACGACATCCATCGAGACCGTGTTGCGGAAACCGGGCCGCGTAGGATGCTTCGCACTGGTCAGGAAACAGGCTTCCGAGGCATGGTCGCCGCCAATCTCCGGATGCGAAATCCCAGAAAACACGGTGTACTGCTTTCGCAAATCGCCAAGGATTTCCAAATATTCGCTAGGCTTGTAATCCATCCCCGCTTGCCCTGGGAAGAACGCCGGGCCGTAAAGCCCGAACCCGGTACAGATGTTGATCATCCGCTTGGGCGGGGCAGGTTCAGCTGCGGAGGAAAAGCTTTCGAGCCAGGGAAGGGCAAGTACCCCGGCACCCGCCCGGAGGACTTGGCGGCGGGAGTGATGTTCAGGCGGGCGGTTCATAAAAAGGAGGCGTTGGCGGGAAGCAGTTAAAAAAGACACCCGTGTAATAGGCTCAGGCTAGGATTTCAACAAAGGGATTTGGATTGTGGAAACGTCCGTTTTCTTGGAGAAAGTGAGACGATGAAAAGCCCCTCCTGCTGGTTGCCCTTCTTGTTTCTCCCCTTCGCCCCCCCCTTAACATCGTTTGCTGAAGACCCGGCGGGAGTTCCTCTGCAATACAAGCTACCGGCGGAAGGCCTGCTGCCCAAGGATTACCGGGTGACTTTGGCCATCACGGCTCCTGGGGAACCGGACTGGATTATCTCCACGTTTGTCAACGGGGCAGTGCGGACGGTGACAAAGGAGAACCAGGGAAAATTCACGGAGCACTGGAATGGCTGGGATGACAATTACATGCCAGTGCCTCCGGGGGATTACGGGGTGAAGGGTATCTATATGCCAGCTGAAACCTGGGATGCTGACGGGAAGTTGCACACCTTGGAGGCAAAGATAAACGGCGGGCCGTTCGGGCTGACCCCAAAAGTCGGCGGGGATCCGGCGAGCTACCGGATTACGGGCGACCCGGTGGATGCGGGCATCGGGGACATTGCCGTCGGGCCGGACGGGGTAGCGGTCTTTTACTGGGCCTACCTAGAAAATGCCCAGAACAATTACTTGGTCGACCTGAACAAACCGGTCGGATCGGGACAACTCCTGCGCGGCTTCAACTCAGGTGGCGCGGCCGGGGGATTGCATACCACGACGGACGGGAAATCGGTCTGGTCCGTAAGTCCGGGCGGAAAGGACGGTCTGCACATGTGGCCGATTGTGTACCGGGCGGACGGAAAACCTTTTGGCAAAGGCAAAGGGCGGTACCGAAAGGATGTGACCCTCCCGGAAGGCTATGTGACGGGGTTGGCGGTTGCGGTGGACAAGGATTCGGGCAAGAACCTGGTCTATATCGCGGAGCGGGGGAAAATCGTCGAAGCCGGGAAAGACCGCAATGGGCGTCCGCATTACGGGGAGTCGGACACGGAACGCGTCAACATCGTCCGGGTGCTGGACGGGGAGGATGGGACGCCCGTGAAAACCATCCCCGTGGAGGAGCCTTGCGCCATCACCTTTGCCAACGGCCAGCTCTACGCCCTACAACACATTCAGGGCAAATGGTTTGTCGGCAACCCGGAAGGCACAGGCGAGCCTGTGGAACTCGATGGCCTCGAGTCCCCGGAAGACCTGGCTGTAGATTCCCAAGGCCGGTTTTATGTCGCCGACCCCGCCCAAAACCATGTTTACCGTTTCAGCCCCACCGGGAAGCCTGAAAAGACCTACGGGAAGCAGGACAGCCAAAAGGAAGGCCATTACGACCCGCTCACCTTCATGGCCGTTTGCCGGGTGGAAGTTTGGAAGGACCAATCCGGGAAAGAACGGCTTCTTTTTGCGGAATCGGAAGGCCCGGGGCGCATCTCGGAATGGTCACTGGAGGGCAAACTCCTCCGGGATTGGAATGGCCTGTGAACCTATGCCAACACCGGGTAAAACGTCGACCCGGAACATCCGGAAGA
>JAYPDO010000004.1:45212-60638 GCA_038125285.1 Opitutia bacterium | reverse complement strand
GCATGGGGGTGGAGGAAAAAATCAGGCAAATCGTGAAGGGCATCGCCACAATCACAGGTTGCAGGATGGACCTATTGATCCCCGTAGGATGCCCAGGCGTAACCAATGACCCAGAGCTGACAAATTTGGTCAGGGACGCCGCTGGAATGAACGGTGGGGTAGAGGTAGTGGAGTTGCACCGTTCCAGCATGGGAGGCGAGGATTTCGCGGAATACCAACTTCATGTTCCCGGTTGCATGTTCAGGCTGGGATGTAAGCCGGAAAATGGATGCACGACACTCCATTCACCGAATTTCGACATCGACGAGCGGGCTCTCTCCATTGGCTCAAAACTCCTTGCAAGGGCGGTAATCCTCCACTCCAAACATGGAGCCTGACCATGGAGAAAATTACTTTCAACTCCAACCAGACCCCAAGCCCCGGGGTTGAGAACGAGTTGGCCCTGGTTGACACGGAAACCATGGCGCTGACCAAAAGGATCCAGAAAATCATCGCCCGTTTCCCGGAAAGCGTCCAAGGGCGCATTAAGCCGGAAGTGATGCAGTGCTACTTGGAAATCAACTCCAAGACTTGCGCCAATATCCCGGATTTTGCTTATAACTTGCTAGAAAAAGCCCTGGCTGTGCAGGGGATTGCCGACCAATTGAGGTCGGGCTTAATAGGAAGGACACCCACCTCATCGACACCAGCTTTATCAACTCGATCCGGGAAATCTGGTGGGATGTCCGCCCCCATTACAACTTCGGCACCCGGGAAATCCGGGTCTGCGACATCTCGTGGAGCTTTGAGGATGCCAGGGTCTTTCCTCACAGGTCCATTGCCTGGTCGTCAGTTTGTCCGACCAAATTGACTACCGCATGTACCAACCCGACAATCACCCCATGCTAATCCAACAAAACAAATGGCGGGCCAAGTGGCGGAAGGACCCACCTGGGCCGCACGCCAACTGGATACCGATAAGGACACCGGGAGCCAGGAGGAACCCGTCCAGAGGATGCTCACCGCCTCACATTTGTAAGCGTTTTCACGCATTGGGAAGAGCCATGAAGCCTTTTTTCACAGTCATTACCCTCTTTCTCCCCACTCTCTGCCATGGAATGCCGACAGAAACGGCAAAGGCCGGTAGCCCCAAACCGGAGCCCAAGCGGGTTTTGTTCATCGGGAATAGTTACACGGCCCAGAACAAGGGAACCCTGCTACAACTGTTGGCGGATTCGCCCCACAATGGCTCCAACTTCGAGTTCATCACCAAAGGCGGGGCAAAATTGGCGCAACATTTGGCCAACGAAGCTACCGTTGGAAAAATCAAGAATGGCAACTGGGACTTTGTTGTCCTCCAAGAACAAAGCCAGACCCCTGCCCTCCCAGGGAAGCATGGGGAATCCTTCCAGCAATCCGTGGACCAATTTTCCAAGCTCATCCGGGAAGCAGGGGCGGAACCCATCCTCTTCATGACTTGGGGACGCCGGGACGGGGACAAGAAGAACATTTCCCTGTTCCCGGACTTCGGAACCATGCAAACCAAGCTGACAAACGCCTACCAGGACGCGGCAGGACGTAATCATTTGAAAGTTGCCCCAGTCGGCCTGGCCTGGGCGGCCGCCAGGGAGAAGGCTCCGTCCCTTGGTAAGGACCTTTACCGAAACGATGGCTCCCATCCATCCGCAAAAGGCGCAATCCTAGCCACCATTGTACTCCTTGGGGTAATCTTCCAGGATACCATTGAATTAACAAATCCTCCGGAGGGCATCAGCCCGCAAGAATTTGCCATCATCAAGCAAGCCTCATCCAGTGCAATTAGAAATTGACGGCATTCGATCAAAGCAGCTGCACAGGAATTGGGTCTCATTGAAATGTCGGCGACCGCCGATGCAAACGCAGCGGAACACACTTACAGGAACGCACAGGACAAGAAGATCGTCATCAAGGCCAACTCCAAAGGAGACAACGCGACGGAGATTTCCGTCCGGGTCGGGAAAGGGGGTGACAATGACTTACCCAACTCCATAATGGATAAAGTTGAGAAGCAACTCAGCTAAGCACCCAAGAAATTATTAATTTCATTATCGCCTGTTGCTTACTGGAAATCCTGGAGGAGACAGGCGATTTCTTTTTTTAAGGGAAATGGAAGGCCAATCCAAAGATTCGTCTGGAATACACCAAACTAGTAGACCGATACTGCCCATCCTCAAATTTTCAGAAATTGCGGACTAGATAAATTCAAGCTGTAGCCCCAACCGGAAAATCAAGTCCTTGGGTTTCCGTCGCCCAGAAATTCGACGGTGTTTCCCAGGATCCTTTCGAACACATCGACACCTTCATCAGGGAAAGGGAACGGTGTACCCGTAATTTTTTCAAAGAGGAAGATGTAGCGTCGGGAAAGTTCCGTGACGAGTTCGTCCGGGGCGTCGGGGAGGATCTTGTCGTTGTATGGGTCGCAGTGGTCTTTGAACCAAAGGCGAAGGAATTCCTTGTCGATGTTTTCGGGGTTTTCGCCTTGGTCGAAACGGGCTTGGTAGGATTCTGCGATCCAGTAACGGCTAGAGTCGGGGGTGTGGATCTCATCGACGAGCCGGATTTGGCCGTGTTCGTCGATGCCGAATTCATATTTGGTATCGACGAGGAGGAGACCGTGCTCGGCGGCGACTTTTTGGCCATGTTCGAACAGTTGTATCGCGTAGGTGCTTGCAACGTCCCATTCTTCAAGGGTAAGCCAACCTTCGGAGAGTATTTCCTCTGGCGAAATGGGGCGGTCATGGTTTTCTTCCTTGGTGGTCGGGGTGAGAAGGAGTTCTTCCAGGATTTGGTTTTTGGCCAGGCCTTCGGGGAGGTCATTGCCACAAAATTCTCGGGCACCTTTTTCGTAGGCTGTCCAGAGGGATGTGCTGGTGGAGCCGGTGATGTAACCGCGGACGACAAACTCGATGGGAAGGACTTTGCACTTACGGGCAAGTGTGACATTGGGATCCGGGACGGCAAGGACGTGGTTGGGGACGAGGTGCTTTGTGTTTTCAAACCACCAAGCGCTGGTAAGGTTGAGCACTGCACCCTTGAACGGGATGGATGCAAGGACACGATCGAACGCGCTTTGGCGGTCGGTCGTGATGAGGAGCATTTTGTCGCCGAGGTCATAGCGGTCGCGAACTTTTCCACGGTATTTTTTACCACTTGGCAAAGCAGTCTCGGTCAGACAGTTTAGAAGGTTGGCGCGGACGAGGCCTTCGTAGTGGTCAGGGGTGTCGATCTGAGCCATGAATTTGCAGGATTCTATAAGGTGGAATTGATTTTGTTCCTCGCGTCGATAGCCAACATCGTGGCAGCTTCAGGGGTTTTCGCGAGTACGGTGAGGTGCCCCATTTTGCGACCAGGGCGGGCTTCTTGTTTGCCGTAGAGGTGGAGTTTGAGCCCGGAAATTTGAAGGGCGGCGCGAAAGTCGGGGGTGCCGATTTCCCAGACATCGCCGAGGAGGTTTGCCATGGCTGCAGGTTCGATTTGTTCTGCTGATCCGAGGGGAAGGCCACAGATGGCGCGGACTTGCTGTTCAAATTGACAGGTACGGTGGGCGTCAATGGTGAGGTGGCCGGAATTGTGGGGGCGGGGAGCAAGTTCGTTGACCAAGAGGCGGCCGTCTTTGGCGAGGAAGAATTCAACACAGAGGGTGCCGACGTAGTCGAACTCTTCGAGGATGGCGCGGGTGATCTTTTCAGCTTCTTGAGCGACCCTATCAGGAAATCCGGCGGGGACGGTGGAGACGCTGAGGATGTGGTTTTCGTGTACGTTGGCGATGGGACCGTAAATGGCTATGTCGCCATTTAGGCCACGGGCGCAGACGATGGAGAGTTCGGCGTCGAAATCGACGAACTTTTCTAAGATGGCTTCGGATTGGCCAATTTGTTCCCAGGCGGCATGGACATTTTCGATGGATTGGATTTTGACTTGGCCTTTACCGTCATAACCCCAGGCGGCGGTCTTGAGGATGCCGGGGACATGGGATTGGCTGGCGACGTCGAGGTCTTCCTGGCACCTAATGGCAGCAAATGGAGTGGTGGGGACGCCAATGGATTGCAAAAAGCCTTTTTCGCGAAGGCGGTTTTGGGTGGTGTGGAGGATGCGTCCGGCAGGATAGACTTGGGTGTGACGTTCGACGGCTTCGACGGTTTCGGAAAGGACGTTTTCAAACTCGAAGGTCACAACGTCCACATCCTTGGCAAAAGCGGCGACGGCGTCGAGGTCGTCGTAGTCTGCCTGGATCTCCTTGTCTGCGACTTGTCCGGTGGGGGTTGCCTTTTCAGGGGATAAGACATGGACACGGTAACCCAACCGGCGGGCGGCGATGGCAAACATGCGCCCGAGTTGGCCACTCCCAAGTACACCAAGGGTTGCCCCCGGGAGGATCGGTTTGCTCATAAAACGTTATCCTCCATGACCTTTTTTTCCTGGGCGGACATGAAGTTTTTAACCTTTTCACGGAGGGCAGGGTCGTGGTTGGCCAGGATGCGGGCGGCAAGAAGTCCGGCGTTCTTAGCTCCGGCATCACCGATTGCAAGGGTACCAACGGGTACACCTCCAGGCATTTGGGCGATTGAAAGGAGGGAGTCGACCCCGGAAAGTGCGCGGGACTTGATGGGGACGCCGAGGACGGGCAAAGGGGTCATGGAAGCTATCATACCGGGCAAGTGGGCGGCACCCCCGGCTCCGGCAATGATGACTTGGAGTCCTCGGCCTTCAGCGGCATTGGCGTACTCGACCATCCATGCAGGCGTCCGGTGGGCAGAGACGACCCGGCATTCGTGGGGGACACCAAAATCACTTAGCACTTCTGCGGCGAGTTCCATGGTGGGCCAATCGGATTTGCTTCCCATGATGATGCCGACGAGGGGTTTTGCTTCGTTGCTCATGATCGGAATGAAGAAACTTGGGGGGTGCAGGTCAAATGCCTTTAGCCGTACATGGCTTCCAAAGCCTGGGCACAACGGGGGGAGACTTCGCCCCATTTTTCAGTTTGTGCGAGTCCGGGAACCCAGCGCCAGCTTCGTGGGCAACGGACTCCGGGGGCATGGGCGGCGGAGACTTCGGGGTCTTCGCTTGTGCCATCCTGCAGGACCACGGAGGAGACGATGAAGAGTTCCTCAAGGCCGGCGGAATGCTTTTGGAGAATATTGGCGATGTCGGTGCCAGGCTTAGCTGCGATGGTGACTTGGGCGTCGAGGGACTGGCCGATTTCCTTCTTTTCACGGATGGCTTCGAGCTTGTCGTTCACTTTGGCAGCCTTGAACTCTAGGATCGCGGCAATGTCCGCGGCATCAGGGTCGCCCTTGTAGTTGCCCGGCATTTCAGGCCAATCGCTGAGGGCGAGCGGATCTTCGCAGAAATCGTCGTCGTTCTGGAGGTAGGCCCAAGCTTCGTCAGTGGTGAAAGGAAGGATGGGGGAAAGGATTTTAATGAGGACGAGAAAGATCTCGCGAAGGGCGGTCTGGGAGGAACGCCGGAGGGGGTCGTTGGGTGCGAGAGTGTAGAGGCGGTCCTTGAGAATATCGTGGTAGAGGGAGGAGAGGGTGACGGAGACAAACCGCGTGACGGCCTGGTAAACCTTGTGGAATTCGGAGTTTTCGTAGGCCTCGGTGACTTCGTCGAGGAGGGCGGCAGTCCTGGCGAGCGCCCATTTGTCGAGGGCGTCGAGGTTTTCGTGGGCAACGGTGTCGGAGGCCGGGTCGAAGTCGTGGAGGTTACCGAGTTGGAAGCGCAGAGTGTTGCGGAGATTCCGGTAGGCTTGGGAGACTTGCTTCAAGATTTCCTCGGAGACGGGGATGTCGCCCCGGAAGTCTTCGGAGCAGATCCAAAGCCGCAGGACGTCCGCACCAAACCGGTTTACGTAGCTTTCGGCAGTGTTGGGCTTGCCGTCGGACTTGGAGATTTTTTTGCCGTCGCCGCCAACGATGAAACCATGGGTAAGGACTTGTTTGTAGGGAGGCTTGCCGTCGGCGATCATGGCGGTCCAAAGGGAGGATTGGAACCAGCCACGGTGTTGGTCGCTGCCTTCAAGGTAGAGGTCGGCGGGCCATTCAAGGTCGTCGAGCTTCTGGAGGACGGCGCGGTGGCTACATCCAGAGTCGATCCAGACGTCAAGGGTATCGGTGCCCGGGCGGAGTTCTTTGCCTTTCCAGGATTCGGGGATGTCAATGCCATCGAGGAGGGTGGCGGCATCGCTGTCAAACCAGAGGTTGGTCCCGGCGGTGGCCATTTTGTCGGCCAGGGCGCGGATGACCCCGGCGTCGAAATAGGCTTCGTTCTGTTCGTCGTAAAAACAGGGGATGGGGACGCCCCAGGAGCGTTGGCGGGAGATGCACCAGTCTGGGCGTGTTTCAAGGGAACCTTGGATGCGGCGTTGGCCGTATTCGGGAATGAAGCTGACGTTGCCGACGGCGGCAATGACCTTCTCGCGGAGGCCGTCCTTGTCGAGGGAGACGAACCATTGGTCCATGGCGCGGAAGACGACGGGTGACTTGGAGCGCCAGCAGAAAGGGTAGCTGTGGCCGTAGGTTTCGGAATGGAGGAGATGGCCTTTGGAGGTTAGGATTTCGAGGACTTTTTCGTTGGCTTCGTTGCGGCCGCCTTTGTTGGCAACGCTCAGGCCGACGAGTTCGGCGGGGATTTTGCCATCTTCGATGTATTTGCCGTTATCGCCTACCGGACAGTAGATTTCGAGGCTCTCACGAAGACCGGTGATGTAGTCGTCCATACCATGGCCGGGGGCAGTATGGACACAACCGGTGCCGGACTCGGTGGTGACGTAATCGGCGAGGACGACCGGACTTTCGTGGGACATGAAAGGGTGCTGGGTGGCAAGGCCTTCGAGGGATTTGCCTTCGTAAGTGCCCCCTGTGGTGGCACCTTCAAAACCACAGGTGGAGATAAGGTTCCCCGCAAGGTCTTTGGCAACGATGTATTGGTGCCCTTGGTGGGTGACGGCGGTGTAAATAACTTCCGGGTGGACAGCGATGGCGAGGTTGGCAGGGAGTGTCCATGGGGTGGTAGTCCAAATGACGATGCAGGCGGCGCCTCCGAGGCCAAGTTTTGATGGATCTTTTACCGGGAAAGCGACGTAGACGGAGGTGCTTTTGTGGTCATGATATTCGACTTCGGCCTCGGCCAGGGCGGTTTGGCAGGGGATGGACCAGTAGACGGGCTTCTTACTGCGGTAGACAAGCCCCTTGTCGACGAACTCGGCAAAGGTGCGGAGGATGGTGGCTTCGTATTCAGGAAGGAGGGTACGATACTCGCGTTCCCAGTCGGCCAAGACACCGAGGCGTTGGAACTGCCCGCGTTGTTTTTCGATGAAGCCGAAGGAAAACTCTTTGCAGGCTTCGCGGAGTTCGGTGGTGGAGACTTGCTTCTTTTGCTTGTCCAGCTCCTTGGCGACCTTGTGCTCGATGGGGAGGCCATGGCAATCCCAACCAGGGACGTAAGGGGCGTGGAGGCCACGGAGGTTTTTGTAGCGCAGGATGGCGTCCTTGAGGGTCTTGTTGAGGGCGGTGCCGATGTGGACGTCTCCATTGGTGAACGGGGGACCGTCGTGGAGGATGTACTTGGGTTGGCCGGCCCGTTGCTCCTGGAGACGCTTGTAGAGCCCCATCTTGTGCCAATGCTCGATCCTTTGGGGCTCGCGTTCGACCAAACTTGCCCGCATGGGGAAGTTGGTTTTGGGAAGATTGAGAGTGTCTTTCAGTTCGTTTGCCACGCGCGTGTCCTTTTTAAAATTGAAGCCGGGGGGTTTGTGCGGGATTTGGCAAGTGAGTCAACGATTTCCCCTGGGGAAGAAAGGATCGCACGGTTACATTTTACCATTGCAAGGGATTGCAGGCGTGCATGCTCAAGACCACTACCGATGTTCGACCTAATAAATTATTTCCAAACCCTTGAAGGCCAGATGTTTTGGGGGCTGGTATCCCTCGCACTTCTGGCCGGTTTGGCCTTGCTCACCTATGGCGGGGACTGGCTTGCGGACGGGGCGGCCTCCATTGCGAACCACTTCAAGGTCGACCCGATCGTAATCGGGATCATGATTGTATCGACCGCGACCTCCGCACCGGAGCTATTCACTTGCTTGATTGCTGCGTTTTCAGGGACTGAAGGGGGGGAAGGCCTTATACTCGGGAATATCGTGGGGAGCAACTTGGCCAATATCGCCCTCATCATGGGGCTGGCGGCGATGGTTTGCCCGATCATCGAGCGAGAGCGTTATGTGTATTGGGAAATTCCCTGGCTGATTGTGGCATCGTGCCTCTTTACCTGGTTTTGTTTCGGGAATTTAGAGCGCTGGGAAGGCGGGGTGCTACTCGTCTTGATGGTGGCATACATGGTCGTGACAATGAGGATCCAGCCGTTTTTCAAAAACGTGCTCGGCCCGATGTACAAGACAATCGGCTTAATCAAGGACCCGGCGACGGTGCAGATGGTGGACCCGGAGGATTCGATGGACGACATTGAGGAACGACCGGTCAGCAAATCCATCTTCCTCGTTGTCCTGGGTGCGTTGGCACTGATGTTCGGGGCAAGGTTCCTGGTAGATTCAGCCCAGGCGATGTCGATCAAGTTGAATGTGGACCAAGGTTTCGTGGGGCTCACGCTGGTCGCGATCGGGACGAGCTTGCCGGAGTTGGCCGCCTCCCTTGCCGCAGCAAGGAAGGGTCATACCTCGATCATCGCTGGGAACATTTTTGGGTCGAACCTCTTCAACATGCTCTTTGTTGGCGGGGCGACTGCCCTTGCCAAACCGGTCATTTGGGACGGAAAGCTGAAAATCGAGGCGTTCCTGATGATGGCGGTGACCCTGATGCTTTTAGTCGCGTTCAGGAAGGAAAAGCAGAGCGCGCATGTCAGGCACATGGGAAAAGCCACGGGCTTGGTGTTCCTAGTGGTGTACTTGGCCATAATGGTATGGTCGGGGATGAACATCGAACCGCCAGCCCCCCAATGAGCCTGGCTGGGGAAATCCAAGGGCTGGCAAGGAAACTCTCCCGCAAGCTCGCCCCCCTGGCGTTCCCGCCCCCGGTGGAATATGTTTACGATGCCTTCAACTACGCCTTCCCAGGGTACGAGGCCTACACCAGCAAGTACGCCACCAACCGGAAGCGCGTCCTCTTCCTGGGGATGAACCCAGGACCCTGGGGAATGGCTCAGACAGGGGTGCCCTTCGGGGAGATCCAAGCTGTGCGGGACTGGATGGGGATCAACGTCCCAATTGGGAAACCGGATCCGGAACACCCTAAACGCCCGGTCGAAGGGTTCGGGTGCCAGAAGTCGGAAGTCAGCGGGCGGCGGCTATGGGGATATTTTGCGGAAAAATTCGGGAAGGCGGGCAACTTTTTTGGGGATCACTTCGTAATCAATTATTGCCCGCTCGCTTTCATGGCGGATACCGCAAGGAACATCACCCCGGACAAGCTAACTGCCCAGGTCGCCAAGGAATTGGAGGAGACCTGCGACTGGCACCTGAGGGAGATTACAAAGGCTCTTTCACCGGAGTGGGTCGTGGGGGTTGGAGGTTTTGCCGAAAAGAGAGCAATGGAAGCCCTTGAAGGGATGGGCTTGAAATTTGGCCGCATCTTGCACCCTAGCCCGGCCAGCCCGGCGGCCAACCGGGATTGGGCGGGGACAGCAGGGAAACAGCTCCTTGAGCAAGGCATCTGGAAGGCTTGAGCAACAGATTTTTCAGTCGACTTGTCAGTCAGGCTGCAGACCATCCGACTCCCCGAATATGAGCAAAGATAACTCTGACGTCTTCTTCCCTGAAAGAGCCTATAAAAACCAAGATTTCCTTACCGGGAACGACACCCGCCACATCCGCGTCCTATGTGAGATGGAGGAGCCCCGACTCCGCTTTGAGAAGGAAGGGATCGAGAATACGATCGTTTTCTTCGGCTCTGCCAGGACCCCCGACCCGGAGACAGAAGAAACCCCGACCCGACATTCCCGCTACTACGGCGATGCTCGGGAGTTGGCCAGGCGGCTAACCAAATGGTCACTGGACAAGCACCATGGGCAGCACTCCTACGCCATTTGTTCTGGAGGCGGCCCAGGCATCATGGAGGCGGCGAACCGTGGGGCAAGGGACGCGGGGGGCAAGTCCATCGCGTTGGGGATCAGCCTGCCTTTCGAGCAAGGGGTCAACAAGTACGCCTTCCCGGAGCTTGCCTTCGAATTCCACTATTTCTTCGTTAGGAAATATTGGTTCGCATACATGGCGAAGGCGATCATCGTCTTCCCCGGCGGGTTCGGCACGATGGACGAACTGTTCGAGGTCATCACGCTGATCCAGACCCAGAAAATCCGCAAACGGATGCCAATCGTCCTTTACGGCGTGGAGTATTGGGACGGCCTGATCAACTTCGACAAATTCGTGGAGTGGGGCACGGTCAGCCCGGAAGATGTGAAATTATTCAAGACCATCGACTCCGTTGAGGAGGCCGAAAGGTATATCATCTCCGAACTGGATAAGATCACCCCGCACGGATGACTCGGCGGCGGGAAACCGCTGGCCACAAGGCTATTGCAGGGAAAGGATGACCCGGAAGCCGATCCAGGGGTTTTGGGTCTCCGGTGTGTTCCGGTTACGGTAGGCGGCCCGGCAGCGTTCAGGGGGATCTGCGTATGTACCACCCCGGAAGACCTTGAAGTCGGAGGCCTTTTGGGTAATGGGATCAACGCTCCCTTCTGGCGGGTACTTTTTCCCGTACCAATCGAAACACCACTCCCCTACATTGCCGTGGAGGTCGTAAAGACCCCATTCGCTCTTTTTCTTGAGGCCGACAGGCTTGGTTCGGTTTTGGCTATTCTCGCTGTACCAAGCGTACTGGGGCAATTTCTCCCGATCATTGCCGAAATGATAGACGGTGGTAGAGTCTGCCCGGCAGGCATATTCCCATTGTGCCTCGGTCGGAAGGATGAACCTCCAATCCTTGGGGAGCCGGCCGTATTCCTGCTCCTGCTCACTCAGGATCCCACAGAACTCCATCGCATCGTGCCAGGTAACTTTATTCACGGGCATTGCCGGGTCCTTCCAGAAACTCGGGTTCTCACCCATAATCTTTTCAAACTGCGCTTGGGTGACCTCGTAGTTACCGATCCAGAAGCCCCTGGAGATGATGACTTGGTGCATGTTCTCCTCAAATACTTGGTGGCCGTCCTCGGAACGCGGGCTTCCCATGATGAACTTCCCGGCAGGGATCCACGACATTTTCAAATCCAAGGACTCGATCGTGAGCGGTTGCCCTTCCGGAAGAAGGGACTTTTGGGGTTCCGGGGTTTGGGATGTCCCTGGGGAGGTAGCCGGGCCGGCACCAGGGGAATCCGAAACAGGAGGCCGCTTGCACCCGGCGATGGCGAGGAAAAGGGAAAGGGCAACAAGGGGAAATGCCAGTTTCATAGGGAGTCAGGTTTATGGAAAGTGCGGGTGGGATTCAATGGCAAAGGTAAGGGGCATTTATGCGATCCCGTAAGTCGTGACTGCCCCGATCATGGCATCTACGCACTCGATCTTGGCCTGGGGCAGGATTCCATGGCCGAGGTTGAACACATGCCCCGGGCGTCCGGCCATGGCGTCAAGGATCGCCATGGTGGAAGAGCGGGCGATCTCGGGGGTGGTGTTGAGGATGACAGGATCGAGGTTGCCTTGTACCGCGATGTTGACCGGCAAGCTGCGGGCAGTTTTTCCCAGGTCGGCAGTCCAGTCCAGGCTGAGCATCTTCGCTCCCGTTGAGACCAAGGCATCGGCATGGTGGGCCATCCCTTTGGCAAAAAGGATGACGGGGACTTGGCTGTTTACCCCTTCGATAATCCGGCGGATCCACTGGAGGGAAAGTTCCTCGTAGAGGGATCCGGCCGCCGCACTCCCCCAAGAGTCGAAAATCTGGATAGCATCTACCCCGGCATCAATTTGGGACTGGAAGTATTCGATGGTGCCGACGGTGATTTTTTCCATGAGTTTCCCGAATACACCTGGCTCTTGGTGGACGAGAGTTTTGATCCGCTCAAAATTCCCTGGTGAACCGCCCTCGACCATGTAAGTGGCCAAGGTCCATGGGGATCCGCCGAAGCCAAGCAGGGCGGTATCCTCCCCAAGTTCGGATCGGAGTGTTTTCAAGGCTTCGGCCACATAGGAAAGGCGGGTGGCCACGCCTTCTGCATTGAGCTTCCTTACATCGGCGGCGGCCCCAATCCTGTCTTCGAAGCCGATCCCTCCTTCTTCTTTAAAATAATAGGGAAGGCCTAGGGCTTCGGGTATGACCAGTATGTCTGAAAAAACGATGGCCGCGTCCAACGGGAACCTCCGCAATGGCTGGAGGGTGACCTCAACCGCCAAGTCCGGGGTCTGGGCCAACTCGGTAAAGGAATACTTTTCCTTGAGGGCACGGTATTCCGACAAATAGCGGCCAGCTTGGCGCATGAACCAGACTGGAGGCCTGTCCAATGGCTCACAACTAACGGCGGCAAGGAATCTCTCGCGACTGGTCATGACGGCATTCCTGGTTCCAGTTCCGCTTCCATGTCCGCCCAATCCTGGGGACGTAGGAAAACTTCATACAACTCCGCCTCCGGGGAACCTTCGGGAGGGGACCAATCGTACTTCCACTTCACCAATGGCGGTAGGGACATCAGGATGGACTCCGTGCGGCCACCAGACTGGAGGCCGAAGACCGTCCCCCGGTCGTACACCAGGTTGAACTCTACGTACCTGCCCCGACGGTAGAGCTGGAAATCCTTGTGGCTTGCCCCAAAGGGATGCCCTTTGCGCCTTTCCACAATGGGAAGGTAGGCCTTCAGGAAATGGTCGCTTACACTTTGGAGGAATTTGAAACTTTTTTCGAAATCCCCGTCCATCTGGAGGTCGTCGAAGAACAAACCGCCGACCCCCCTGGGCTCGCTTCTGTGCTTGAGGAAAAAGTACTCGTCGCACCACTTCTTGTACTCCGGGTAAACCTTTTCCCCGAAGGATTCGCAAGCCGCCCTGGCAACTTTGTGCCAATGGACCGCATCGTTACGGAAGCCATAGTAAGGGGTCAGGTCGAAACCGCCGCCAAACCACCAAGTGTGCTGGCCGTCCTTCTCCGCATTGAAGAAACGGACATTCATGTGTGTGGTCGGGACAAAAGGGTTGTCCGGATGGATGACCAGGGACACGCCCATAGCCTCGAAGGACGCACCTTCCAGGGCAGGACGGTTCGCAGTCGCGCTCGGGGGTAAATTCTTACCGAACACATGGGAAAAGTTCACCCCTCCCTTGTCCCATACGGAGCCGCCCTCCAGGGCGCAGGACACCCCACCGCCACCTTCCTCCCTCGTCCAGGAATCGGACTTGAGGGAAGTATCCGGGTCGACCTTCATCAACGCGTTGACAATCTCCTTCTGGAGATCCAGCAAGTAGGCGTGAACCAGTTCTGGTTTCGGTATGTCCATAGTTCCCGCCACACATTGTCCGCCCATGCCACCGACGCAACCCCAATTCAAAAACAAGCGGATCGCCATCTTCGGCGCAGGTTGGCTCGGCACGGAAATCGCCAAGGAAGCCCTGAGGATGGGGATGGAAGTGACCACCCTGACCCGCAACCCGGAAACCTCCGCCAGGCTCCGGGACTTTGGGGTAAAAAATCCTTTGGCCGCCAAACTCACCGCGAGTGAATGGCATGGAGAGGTGCCAAGGGAACAGGACTTCGTGGTCAACTGCGTAAGCTCCTCCGGGAACGGGTTGGAAGGCTACCGGGAATCCTATGTCTTGGGTAACCGTTCCATCCTGGAATGGGCGGGGAAGACGCATCTGGCCAGTTTTGTCTACACGGGCAGCACCTCCGTCTACACCCAAACCGACGGCAGTACCGTCGACGAAAGCTCCCCCACCCCGGATCCCTCTCCATCCGGGGCAATCCTCCTGGAGGCAGAAGCATTGTTGGAAGGGCATTCCCCATTCCGGAGTACAAACGTGCTGCGCCTCGGTGGGCTTTATGGTCCGGGGCGCCATTACCTTCTCAACCAATTACGCGAAGGTTCCGGAGAACTCGCGGGACGCGGCGACCTGCTCCTCAACCTCCTTCATTTAGAGGATGCCGTTTCGGCAGTGTTCGCAGCATTGGCCAATGGCCTGGAAGGCTTCCAAAAATTCAACGCGACGGACGGCAACCCCTCCACAAAACAGGAAATCGTAAGCTGGATGGCTGGAAAACTTGGTATGCCCACCCCCTCCTTCAACCCGGACGCCACCCCAGCCCGCAGCCCGATCCGCCAATCCCGCGGCACAATCCCCAGCCGCATAGTCTCCAATAAAAAACTCAGGGAGGAATTACGATGGGAACCCAAGTACCCGTCCTTCCGAGAAGGTTACGAAGCCCTCCTGTAGGCAATTCCCCTAGTCCCTCAATCTCCCCATCCCAAATGGTGCCCGAGGGGGGACTCGAACCCCCACAGCATTTCTGCCACTGGATCCTAAGTCCAGCGCGTCTACCAATTCCGCCACCCGGGCAAGGTGGAACGGAAAGCAATGGCGAGGAAAATTCCCGGGGCAATGTTTTTTTGGGAAACAGTGAAGGGATGGTTGCCGGCCTGGACACAAAGTTGTAGAAAGTGCCCATGAAAAAAGCCCTTTTTACCCTCCTGCTGCTGCCAACTTTTTCATTCGCCGATGTCCAGGTTCAAGACGATGCCTTGCCCAACCCCCAATTGTTCGGGCTGCGGTTCACCGGGGCGGGCGGCGAGTTTATCGGCAAGGCCGGGAACATTGGGGCGGTTTCCCTCCAAAAGTATGTCACCGCGGCCTTCGAAATCACAGAGCTGAACATCGACATGGAGAACAGCCCGACCCAGCTCCGGATTTACCATACAGCCCCGCTTCAATCCAGTACGGTCCTACCCGGGAACCGGACGGTGAATAATCCGCTCAACCGCATCAACCCGGCCTACACGGACAAGGTGAACAAGCTCGTTTTCAAGGATTACCCTGCCACTACCCACTCCAAGACCTTGGAGTTCAAGGTCGGGAGCCAACAGGACATACTTGATCTCCATGCCCAAATCCGCAACCGCTGGATCGGGGCGGCGAGGCCTGGATTGAACCGGGCGTTGTTTACGGTGCCTTGAAGGCGGAATGGATGGCCACGATCCCGAAGGTCAACCCCACGTGCCCTACCCTCGCAAACCCGGCGGTGCGGATCTCTTCAGCAAGGGATACCCGGGAAGGGAAGGCTTCAATGGTGTCCCCAAGGTATTGGTAAGCGGTACGGTTTCCAGTAAGGAGCCTGGCGGCAGTGGGGAGGATGGCCTTTAGATAGAGGTAGTAAAAAGGTCGGAACCAGGCGTCCGGTTGGGTCAACTCGAGACTGTGGAGGCTACCGCCGGCGGACAGGACGCGGAGCATTTCCCGCAACCCTTGTGGGCGGG
>JAYPDO010000004.1:32290-45202 GCA_038125285.1 Opitutia bacterium | reverse complement strand
CTTCAAAATTCCGCAAACCGAAGGAGATGGTCAGGCAATCCACGCTGCTATCCTCCAAGGGAAGGTCTAGGCAATCGCCGGTGCGAAATTGTAGCGTATCGATGGAAATACCGGCATGGCTGGCCTTGGACCGGGCTTGGGCAAGCATGGGTTCGCAAAAGTCGAGGCCTTCCACAGAGGTAGTGGGCGGTAGGTAATTTCGCAGGGCGATGGCGACATCCCCGCTGCCGGTGGCCAGGTCCGCCACACTGGCGGGGTTGCAAGCGGCTACTTTCCGGACCAGGATACGGCGCCAGAGGTTGTCAATACCTAGGCTGAGTGCCCGGTTCGCAAGATCGTACCGCCCGGCGATGCTCGCGAACATACTATTGACCTGGACGGATTCAGGCATGAGCCAGGAGGTTGGGAAAAGTCAGTCCTCGGTTTCCTCTTTGTCCCGGAAACTTTTCACGACCCATTTGGAGATCTCCTTGTCGCAATTGTCGACGAGGGCTTTGGAAATCGTGAAAACCCGTCGGTTGGTATTCCGGAAAATGATGGAGAGGCCGTGTTCCAGGTCTTTGAAACGCTCGACACAGATAGTGCGGGGCGTCTTGTCCTCCTCTGTGACAAGTTCAATTACCCGGTCGATCGCCCGTTTTTCGAAGCGTAGGTGGAAGCCGTGGGCTTTCTCGAAATCCCTGGCATAAGCCAGGAGTTCGGCCTTGAGGACATCGCGGAGCAGGTGGGCATTGTCGTCCATGATTCTTCGCAAGGCCAATTTGGGATTGGTGACGGTCTCTTCGTTGACTTCAAATTCCTTGATGGCTGTCGAAGGCAGCTCGAATTTAAAATCACGGAAAAGCCTTTCGAGGATGGTCATGAGGCCGCGCGCACCAGTCTTTTCCTTGTGGGCAAGGTCGGCCACTTTGATGATCGCCTTCTCGTCGATGTCGAACTTGATCCCGTATCCGGCGAAGTCCTCCCGGTATTGCTGGAGAATGTTGCCCTCAGAGGTGCGGAGGATCTCGGCCAAATCTTCCGTTTCCAAGGCATCGCAAGCCACCCGGACAGGCAACCGACCGACAAACTCCGGCTCGAACCCGTAGTCGATGAAGTCGCGGGTTTCGGCCTTGTGGAGGTACTTGGAAGTGTCATTACCAGATTCGTCCCTGTCCGCCCCGAAGCCGATGGAGGCCTTGGTCAGGCGTTTCTGGATGTCCTCGGCCAGTTTGTCGAAGGCTCCGCTTACAATGAAGAGGATGTGCCGGGTATTGATGGACTTCTTGCGGGGTTTGCCGCCGCGCTGCATCTCCATGAACGCCTGCATCTGGGACATCATGTCCGTCGCACTGAAAAGGTTGACCTCCGTTTCCTCCATGAGCTTAAGGAGGTTGATCTGAACGCCCCTGCCGGAGACGTCGCGCCCACCTGCCCGGTTCACGGCGGAAGCGATCTTGTCGATTTCGTCGATATAAATGATCCCGTATTTGGCGAGGTCGGCATCGCCCCCGGCAACTTTCACCAAGTCGCGCACAAGGTCGTCCACATCCGAGCCGACATACCCTGTCTCGGAGAATTTGGTGGCGTCGGCCTTTACGAAGGGCACCCCGATCATCTTCGCAATGGTACGCATGAGAAAGGTCTTGCCGACACCCGTGGGGCCAAGCAACAGGATGTTCTGCTTGCTGTACTCGCGGTCAGTATCTTCCGGGTTCTTCAGGCAATTGCGGACGTGGTTGTAATGGTCGCAAATAGCTACGGAGAGCACCTTCTTCGCTTCGTACTGCTTGACGACATAGCGGTTCAAGTAGTCGCGGATATCCTTGGGCTTGAGGCAAAAATTTCGGATTGCAGCCAAAGGGTCGTCATCAGGAGGCGGAGGAGGTTCGTTGTCCGGCGGCTGGGATTCCGGTGCTTCGCCTTTGTTGGGGGGGGGAGGCGGAGTTTGGAAAAAGGGGGAAACCCCAAAGGAGATATTCGGGTTTTTGAGCAAGTCCTGGAGCTGCTTCTGGATTTCTTCGAAAGGGTTGGGTGGATCTTTGCCTTTGTCGCTCATAAGCCGGGTTTCGGTGGGAAACACCTAGTCCAAGGATGGGGAAGGCGATGCGCAACCAAATTAACTGTGGAGAACCATCCCCAATACCCTTGAGCGTAGAGAGGGAAAACCCCATGCCCGTACGCGAACTCCTCCATTGTAGCTAGCCAAAAGGTACGTGTTCGACAACGCAATCAGGCATCACCAAACCGGCCAGAGGAAGTTTGTCCTCGACTGCGAGATGGAGGAAGATGACAAATTCCAATGGCTCCGCCCAGCCCCAAGACCCGTTAACCCCCTCCTGCTCCAGCCATCCTGAATGGGTGAAGAGGGATGATTTGCCAGGTTGCATGTCAAAGAACCGGAAATACACAAAAGCAGATCCCGTTTCCTGAACAGAATTTGGGTTTGCCGTTTAGACCACGACCGATTCCCTGTGCGGCGCTATGTTCCAATCATTACCTGGTTTCCGAGAATTTTATCCGTTGGACTGCGCCCGCCGCAACCATCTCTTCGAAGCGTTCAGGAGGGTGGCCTTGCGGTTCGGGTTCCAGGAGTATGATGCACCGGTCTTGGAGCCTCTGGAGTTGTACATCGAGAAGTCTGGCGAGGAAATCGTCGGCCAGCTTTTTAATTTTACTGACAGGGGCGGGCGTGAAGTCGCGATGCGTCCGGAGTTAACGCCTTCCCTGGCTCGCCTTGTCGGGGCGAAGGCAAATGGTCTGGCCATGCCTGTGAAGTGGTTCAACATCGGGGAGCACTATCGTTATGAAAGACCACAGAAGGGGCGTTTGCGGGCGTTTTACCAATTCAACGCCGATATCCTGGGCGAACCTGGCTCAGCTGCAGACGCCGAACTGATCGCCCTATTGGTGGAAATTTTGCGGGAGCTTGGCCTTACGGAAAAGGATTTCCGCATCCGCCTTAGCGACCGCAACCTTTGGTTCCTTTTCCTGGAAGGCCTCGGGTTCGACGGGGATAAGGCGTTGGAGATCCTGGGGATCATCGACAAAAGCGAGAAGATCAGCGCGGAAAAATCCCAAGAGCTATTCGAGGAGGCACTGGGAGCCAGGGCGGCAGAAATCTCAGGCAAAGTGGAGGCGATGAAGGCGATCAAAGGCTTGGACGGGCTTCGCGACCTCCTTGCCGGGGAGGAATTGGTGGATGGGGCCAGGGAAAAGATTGATGGGCGTTTAGAAGATTGGTCCGTCCTCACCGGCTATCTATCCTCCCTTGGTGTAGAAGGCTTTATCCAGATGGACCTTGGGATTGTAAGGGGGTTGGCTTATTACACCGGGTTTGTCTTTGAGGCTTTTGAAAACGAAGGGCAGTTCCGTGCGCTGGCTGGGGGTGGCCGATACAACGACTTGGTCAAGAAGCTCGGTGGCCCGGATTTGGCGGCGGCCGGATTTGCCATAGGCGATGTGACCCTGTCCGACTGCTTGGACCGGCGGAATTTGCTGCCGGAGACGACTTCCCTGCCCCAGGTCATTGCGATTTTGGGAGGGGAAGAGGAGCGTGTCGAAGCTTTGAAGGATTTGGCAGGACTCCGGCGGGCAGGGTTTTCCACAGTTTACCCGCTCAAAAATCAAGCGTTCGGGAAGCAGTTCAAAAACGCAGGGAAATCGGGCGCTAAGATTGCCCTAGTCTATGGAGAGGACGAACTTGCCCAAGGCAAGGTGAAGATCCGTGACTTGGAATCCGGGGAAGAGAGCCAGGTCGTACGGGAGAAGCTAGGGGAAGCTGTCCAGGAAGCACTCCGGAGATAGGGTAGCTCCTGCTCCCCGCCCCCTTACAACGCCTGGATACCGGCGGTCAGGACATCAACGGTCTTAACGATGGCGGTGCGGTCGTGGGCAGTGCTGATGAAAGCAGTCTCGAAAGGGGAAGGCGCCAGGTAAACGCCGCGCTGGAGTGCGTAGCGGAAGAGCTTCTTGTAGTGGGCGGCATTGCTGGCGATGGCCTGTTCATAGTTGGTCACCGGCTGGTCGGAAAAGAAAAAGCTGAACATGGAACCACGCTGGGGGACATGTAGGGGGATGCCTTTTTCTGAGGCGGCATCCTGTAGGGATTCTGCGACAGTGGCGCCGGCAAGGTTGAGGATCTCATATACCCCAGGGTTTTCCATGAGCATACGGAGAGCAGTGACCCCGGCAGCCATGGCAAGGGGGTTCCCGCTTAGGGTCCCTGCTTGGTAAACGGGGCCGAGAGGGGCAAGTTTGTCCATGATGTCTGCACGCCCGCCAAAGGCACCGACAGGCAACCCACCACCGATGATTTTGCCGAGGGCGGTCAGATCCGGTGTGATACCTTCCTTTTCTTGCACGCCACCCAGGGCGATACGGAAACCGGTCATCACTTCGTCGAAGATCAGGAGGCTGCCGTTGTCGGTACAAAGTTTGCGGATGGTGGACAGGTAGCCGTCTTTCGGTGGGATGAGGCCACAATTGGCGGGATAGGGTTCAAGGATGACCCCTGCAATTTGCTCACCTTGAGTGGAAAAGGCTTCTTGGAGAGCCGCTTCGTCGTTAAACGGAAGTACGATGGTCTCCGCAGCAAAGGAGGCAGGGATCCCTGCGGAATCAGGGTGGCCACAGGTCAAGGCACCGGAACCGGCCTTCACCAGAAGGGAATCCACATGCCCGTGGTAACATCCAGCAAATTTTATTATCTTTTCCCTCCCGGTGTATCCGCGAGCCAGGCGGATGGCGGACATCGTGGCCTCGGTCCCGCTGTTGCACATGCGGACTTTCTCGATGGACGGAACCAAGTCGATAATCGCGTCGGCCATTTCGATTTCGAAGGGGTTGGGGGTTCCGAAGCTAAGGCCGTCCTTTGCTGCGTCAGTGACGGCACGCCGGATCCTCGGCGGGTTGTGGCCGTGGATGGCCGGCCCCCAGGTGCAGACATAGTCGATTAATGTCTCCTCATCCACAGTGTAAAGACGGCACCCTTCGGCACGTTCTGTAAAAAACGGGGTACCGCCAACCGATCGGAAGGCACGTACGGGGGAATTGACCCCGCCAGGAATCAAGGTCTGGGCTTTTTCAAAGAGGGATTTCGAGTTTTGCATGATTTTGGATTTATCTTTCCCCATAATCCCTGGCCGGCATAAAGCAAGTCAGTGGAACTTTTGGGGGTTGGATAGTTATCTGGCCGTAGGGTCAAAACGCTGTACGATGGGCATCCTCCGCCCGATCCCGAAGGCCAATGGTGTGATCTTCAATCCGGGGGCGGCTTGCTTGCGCTTGTACTCGTTGCGGTCGACTTTGCGGAGGATGTCCTTGACCACTTCGGGGTCAAAGCCAGCGGCGGAAATCGCGGAGGCGGATTCCCCTTTTTCGATGTACCGTTCGAGGATCGCGTCGAGAACCGGGTAAGGAGGGAGGGAATCCTCATCCTTTTGGCCGGGTCGGAGTTCGGCGGAAGGAGGCTTGTCGATCGTGTTTTGCGGGATCAGCTCTCCGTCCTTGTTCATATGCTGGGCTAACTCGAAAACGAGGCACTTGGGGAGGTCGGAAATCACGGCCAAGCCACCGCACATGTCCCCATACAGGGTGCAATATCCGACGGCCAGTTCGCTCTTGTTCCCAGTGGTCAGGAGGAGGGCGCCGAATTTGTTCGAAAGGGCCATCATCAAAAGTCCCCGGGCGCGAGCCTGCAAATTTTCCTCGGTCACATCCATTGCCATACCGGCAAACTGTGGGGCTAATGCCTCCTCCGCAGCAGCAACCAATCCCGCGATCCCGATGCTTCCGTACCGGATCCCTAAATTTTTTGCCAAGGCCTTAGCGTCCTTACGGCTATGGCCGCTGGAAATTTCTGATGGCAAGCTGACCCCGAGCACATTTTCGCGCCCCAAAGCTTCCGCAGCGATGGCAGCGGTAATGGCGGAGTCGATCCCCCCGCTCAAGCCGATCACCGCTGATTTAAAACCGGTTTTCCAAACATAATCCCGGAGCCCCAGGACCAATGCCCTACGCACATTTTCCAAACCTACGCATGGATCATCCGATTCGGATTCAGCAGCCACCCCGTCACCGGAAGAGTCCGTATCGACGACAGAGCAATCCTCCCCAAAACCCGCCGCTTCGAACAATACCTTGCCATCCTCGGCGACAACCAGGCTTCGCCCGTCGAAGACCAACTCGTCATTGCCCCCGACCAAATTGCAATAGACCACCGGGCAACCGCAACTTCCCGCCGCTTGGCGAAGCAGCCCCAGCCGCGTGATCCCCTTCCCCATGTGCCAAGGGCTGGCCGACAGATTGACGACCAAGTCCACACCCGCCCGGGCCAACGCGCCAACTGGGTCGCCCGAATAACGCCGGGAAGAGACCACCTCGTGCTGGTTCCAAAGGTCCTCACAGACCGTCACGCCGACCCGTTTGCCAGAAATTTCCAGCACACCGGGTTCCCTGCCTTCCTCGAAGTACCTCGCCTCGTCGAATACATCGTATGTGGGCAACAAGCACTAACGGCTCGCTAACTCCCAACCCCCATCCCGGCAAATTGCCACCGAATTATAAAAAGGCCGACCGCCATCCACCTTGTTTATTTCAATAAAGCCAACCAAGGCCGGAACCTTCCCTGTTCCATGCGCAAACTCCCCCAATGCCGCCGCGCAGCTATCGACAAACCCTCCCTTGAGCAGCAAATCCCTCGGGGGATAACCACAAACCGCCAACTCTGGGAAAACCACCAACTCCGCCCCGCCCGAACAAAGCCGGGCATAGGCGTCCGACATCTTTTCCAAATTCCCGGGCATATCCCCCACCGTGGTGTTGATCTGGGCCAAACCGACTTTCATGACAAATCCCAACCCTTCTGTACGCTTCCTCCTCCCATGCAAGGTTCGTTTATCCATGCCCTTTTTTGGATTGGACGACAAAACACCCCCGCCTACCCTTGGACAGAACCGAGAAATGCCCGCGCCTTCCCCATCAGAATTCATACTCGCCTCCGGGTCACCCCGCCGCAAAGAACTGCTCTCCAAGGCAGGCTGGATATTCCGGGTTGCCACCTCCGGCGCATCGGAACTCTCCGGGGGACTTTCCCCAGAAGGTCTGGTCAGGATGAACGCCGGCCTGAAAGCAAAAGAAGTTTCGGCACTTTATCCGGACGCCCTGGTCCTAGGGGCGGACACCACCGTAGCCCTGGGGGAGCAAATCCTCAACAAGCCAGCGGACATCCACGAGGCCATGAATATGCTCTGGACGCTCTCCGGCAAGACGCACATGGTATATACCGCCTTTACCCTCCTGCATGAAGAAGCCTATTATGGAGAAACCGGCGTCATCTCAAACCAAGTTACTTTCAAGGATCTCGACGAAGGGACGATCTCCGCATACCTCTCCAAAGTCCACACCCTGGACAAGGCCGGCGGCTATGCCATACAGGAGCATGGGGACATGTTAATCCAATCCTACGACGAGCCCCTATCCAACATTATCGGCCTCCCCATCGAGGCACTTGGGGAGATATTACTGGAGAGGGGCTATGGAAACTTCAAAGGCCCGGCCTGAACTGTCCCCTACCATGCCCAGAGATAAAAATAAATCGGCCAAGTTGTTCCGCCAAGGGATGCGAGGGGTTAGCTGGCTCTACTTGGCTGGCCTTACTGCGACCCTCTGCATCAGCACGGGCGCCCATTTCGGGATGAAGGATGTCCATGTCCATGCATCCCTCTATGCCTATGGGACGATGAGGCCGGAGAAAATGGAAGTCACTTGGGATTTCACCCACACCAAGAAGCCGGACGACAACAAAAAGGAGAAGGAAAAGGAAGTACCGCCCGAGCCCCTTAAGCCCAAATACGTCGAAACCAATCCCGATGCACCGGAAAACGAACCCGACAAAACCAACAACGAGTCCGACCGCAACCAACAAGCCGCCCAAGAAAAACTGGATCCAGAGCTGGAAACCAAGGACGCCCCCAAGACCGAAGGAGAGGAACAAGAGTCCAACAAAATCATCTCGGGAACTTTCCAAACCAGCCAACCCACGCCACCGCCCGAACCTGGGGTTTACAAACTCCAGCCGGCCCAACAAGCCCCGGCTGAAAAGAAAGAAACCACCGATGGCCAAGACCCCAAAAAAGCCCAGGCCCCGCTCCCCCCGCCACCCTCGCCCGTCCTTATAGAAGAAGGTGACGGCAAAGGAGTCGCCACCGTGGAACAAAACACCTTCAAGGATATCGAACCCAAGCCAACCCAGACAAAAGTCATCCCGTTGACCCTCCCGGAAACCCCGGCCATCGACGCCAAAGCCCTACGGGAAATGATCGCCAAACGCTCCATACCCCAGCCCCAGCCCATCGAACCCAAACCCCTCACGCCCAAACCCAGGCCAAGGCTCCCCGCCAGTGTCCTGCCTGGCCCGATAAAAGAAAACCGCACCAACGCGCCCAGGATCGGCCGGATGGGAACGGACGCCAAATGGAGCGAATTCGGGGAATACAGCCAACGGATGTTTGCCGCCATCGGCCTCCAGTGGAACAAACTGGTCTACAACGCCAACCTCAACTCCATCCCCGTCAGCCAGGTCCACGTCCGTTTCATCCTCAACAAATATGGGCAAATCGAAAGCATCGAAATCCCGGAAAACACAGCTGGCCAGCTCCCAGCCTTCCTTTGCACGGATGCAATCGAGTCCCGCGCCCCATTCGGCCTTTGGACAGAGGAGATGATCGCCAAGTTCGGAGACAGCACCGACGTCAACATCCACTTCAATTACCGGTAAGCAGCATCCGCAGATCCAGCAGATTGGCGCAGATTTTTTGTCGGGATCGAGGCTTTTTCCTTCCCCCCATCTGGGATAATCTGCGTAATCTGCGGATAAACAAATGAAGTTCCCCTTACATCCTGAATCCCGGATCCTCGCCGAACACTCCTCCGGCATCCTGGCGATCGAAAAACCCGCAGGCATCCTTACCCATCCCAACCGCCCGGGCATCGACTCCAATTCACTGCTCCTGGCTGAATACGACCAAAAGACCGAGACCTATTCATGGAAAGGCGGCCGACTCATCCTGAACAACCGCCTTGATTCTCCGACCTCCGGCGTTGTCATCGCATGCCTGGAACCGAAGACTGCCAAGGCACTGAACCAACTCTTCCGGGACAAACGTGTCCACAAGGATTACCTGGCACTGGTCAAAGGCATCCCGCCCACCAAACGAGGCGATTGGAAGGACAGGCTTGAACGCAGCCAAAAGGACGGTCAACTCAGGGTATCCCAAGGGAGGGGCGGCTTCCCATCCCGGACAACTTATGAGCGCCTCCAGACGACCAACTCACCCTATCCCCTCGCTTTGTTGAAACTCTCCCCCGAAACCGGGCGCACCCACCAACTCCGCGTCCAAGCAGCCCTCCACCGCCATCCCATCGCTGGGGACCGCACTTACGGCGATTTCCAATTCAACCGCGAATTCCAAAAGGCAACCAACGCCAAGCGCCTCTTCCTACACGCCCACAGAATCGAATTCCCCATTCCAGGGGCTGGAGGCAACTTTTCTGTGGAATCACCAGTGCCTGGTGAGTTTTCCAGCCTGCTATAGCTCAGATCGGCTGGACTAGGATCTTGCCCTTAACCCAATTGAAGCGGCCGACTTCATTTTGGCTTTCGTCATAATGGATTTCGGCGCCGTTGATGATGCCGTCCTCGTATTTGTATTCGGCTTCGAGGAAACCGGTCTTTGAATCGATGGATAGGACCATCCCGTCGAAGGGAGCCGAAGTTGGCCGGTAAATCACCCCTTTTTCCTCGACCATATCGCGGAAGTCCTCTTCCCAGGCTTCGTCAGTCCCGACCCAGAGTCCCTTTTGGTACCAACGCTGGATTGGTTTGTCCTGGCCTGCGAGCATCCAGCGGTAAGGGAAGCCTTCCCGGAGATGGATTTCGGCGTCGGGACCTTCTCTATCCCGGCTGACATACAATTTCCCGGTAAGGAGGGTATTTCCGGGTTGGCGGTAGAAGCGGCCGGAGCGGAAGCGGAAAGTCGTGAGGAAATCATCCTTAGTACCTTCCCATTCATAGGCAGAAACCTGGGGCGGCCCATCGGGAGGGGCTGTTTTCTTCGTACAGGAGGCAGCGGGAAAAAAGAGGAACCACAGGATGCACCGGCCAATCTTAGCGGTCAGGGAACGGGGCTTCAATTGGGTCATTGGTCGAGAAGGACCCGGAAGAAGGCCTTCGAGAGGCCTGGGGTGATGGATACCGTGGTGCTGGTTATGGTTTCGGTGGCCGTAAGGACAGACGAGGCGTCAGTCCAGATGGTAAGGTCTTCCGAAGATTGGACGATATACCCTTTGCCGGGGATACTGCCCCAGGAGAGGAGGTAGTCCCCGTTGCCTTGGTCTACAGCTTCTTCGGACGCGAACCGGTCCGAACTGTCAAGGGGATCTGTACCGAGGAGGTACTCCTGGAGGTTTGTGTAGGAGTCGCCATCGGGATCGTTGCCTGAGTCGTCAGCATCTGTGTCCAGGCCGTGTTGGACTTCCCAACTGTCGAGCATGCCGTCGTTGTCGATGTCCAGTGAAATGTATTCATAAGCACCCATGTCGACGAGGCTGTTGAAGACCCGGTCGTCCCCGTTGCGGTCCAGTGGCAGGGTTTCGGAGGTGTCCAGGTCGCCGTCGAGGTCGAGCAGATCGGCGGGGAGGGAGGCGTTGTTTCCGGTGTCGATCCCGGGAGATCCGGGGGCAAGGGAGTAATCGCTAGCAGAAGCATTGGCAAAGGTGGGTGCGAAGCTGATGTTTCCTGTCCCGGTGTAGCCATTTTCGACGAGGCTGTAGCTAATTAGGAGGGTGGTTCCTCCAATTGGGTTGCCCTGGGTGGTGGCGGTGTTCCCGTACAGGATGCAATTGGCAAGGGATTTCCCTGCAGTATCGTAGATTGCCGCCCCGAAGGCGGCTTGGTTGCCGGTGAAGGTACAATTCACAGTGTAGGGAGGGCAATAGACCGCTCCCCCAGAATTGGTGGCGCTATTGCCTATGAAGAGGCAATTGGCCAAGGATCCGCCGACGGATGTGGATTCGTGCCAGAGTGCGCCCCCGAGATTGGCCGTGTTGTTAGTAAAGGTGCAACTATGGATGGTGGGATGGGCATTCCAGGATGCGATCGCCCCTCCTTGGCCGGAAGCAAGGGTGGAGTTGTCTGAAAACATGCAGCCCTTGAGAGCTGGGTTGGAGGCTTTGGTGGCGGAGAAGTAATTGTACATTCCGGCACCGGTTTTGGCTGAATTGTAAGTGAAGGAACAGCCATAGAGGGTAGGGGTGCCGTTGTAATTGAAGATCCCGCCTCCGCCGCCGGTAACGGTATCGTCGGATTGGGTGTTGTTCGAAAAGGCGCAATTGGAGAACGAGGGCGAGCCGTCAATCACATAGACCGCTCCGCCGTAGTTGGAAAAATTCCCTTCGAAAGCGCACCCGCTGAAGATTGCCCCGGACAAATAGGAGAAGACGGCACCACCGCCATATTGGCCTGAATCTTGGTTCGAGGAGAAGGAGCAGGACTGGATGGTGGGGCTGGCCGACCAGAGGGCCAGGGCCCCACCGGCATAGCTTGTCGTGTTGGCAGTGAAGGTACATCCGGTAATCGAGGGGGTGCCGGTATCAACTTCCAGGGCACCGCCTGACCCACTGGTGCAGGTGTTGGTTGAAAAGGAGGAACTCAAAATGGATGGTGACGCGCTGCTGGCCGTAATCCCCCCTCCGCCGTAGACGGCTTGGTTATCTGAAAAGGTGCTGTAGGAGATGAGCAAGGCTCCAGTCCCTGTCGCAAAGATGCCGCCCCCCTGGCCATCCAGTGCGTAGTTCAGGGAGAAGGTGCAATTTGGGAAACTTGCGTTGGAATTGAGTGAATAGACCGCGCCTCCATCATAGAAGGCAGAATTGTCGATGAAGGTACACCCGCTGAACACAGGGGCGGAGGTGCTCCCTGTAATGTAGGCGGCTCCCCCGGAATAGGCTTGGTTGTCCTGGAAAGTGACACCAGTGATTTTTGGGCTGGCATCCTGGATGAAGATCCCGCCTCCCTGGCTGTACTCCCCTGTCCCGGTTTCCGCGCTCCCGCCAATGACAGTAAACCCATCGAGGACAGTGGTAATGCCCACAGCGTCTGCAAAGACCACGTGTATGGAGTCCTCACTGCCGTCTGACATGGTGCCGATTTCCCCGCTCAGGACGGTCTCGTTCGTGGTAGGGTTGCGTTGGGCGCGGAGGGTTTCCGTACCGACAAATCCCCCATAGAGGGCCACCCCGTCTTTAAGGTTGAAAGATTCATAGCGGTCCCCCTGGAAAACCGCGTCCCCATAGTCCGGATAATACATCCCTGCTGCGACCCAGACTTCATCACCCGAAGTAGAATATAGCAGGGCGTCCTGGAGATTGGAATAGGCAGTAGCCCAGGATGTCCCGTTCCCCCCCGCGACTGCGTCCGACTTTACATGCACCACGGCGGCATCAATGCGGAACCCCACCCAGGCAAAGACTGCCAGTAGACCCAAGCACAGGGATGCAGGAGAGCAGGGATTCATTCTTCAGGCTGTTAGTCAGACGGGATATACGGGGTGTCCAGCCATTGTTCGGTAGGGGAATAATGGTAAAATTTTCCCGTATCTTCATGATAGTAAATCCAATCGGAAGCGTTTTCCGAGTATAAAAAGGGGTAGGTATCGGAGGAAGTCCAATACCAGCTTCCAGCGTCAGGGAACCAGAACCATAGGCCGTACGACTCGCCCTTGGCGTAGACCCATCCGAAACCCTGGTGGTAAATCCAGCCATAACCGGAGGGATACACCACTCCAAGCCAGTCACTCAGCCCCCAGCCGGATCCAAGGTTGGTGAAAGTGAGGGTATAGGGCTGGTACCATACAAAGCTGGCTATCACACCGG
>JAYPDO010000004.1:23176-32280 GCA_038125285.1 Opitutia bacterium | reverse complement strand
CCATGTCACAGTAAACGAGACGGGATTATCCTGGGATGTGAGGGCTCCTTTCCAGCCCAAGAAGGTATAGCCAGGAGCAGCTTCGGCTTCTAGCTCGGCCTGGGTTCCCCACCCATATGAACCTGTTCCCAAAACAGTACCGCCACTAGAAGGGTAGGAGATGGCCGAGACGCTGAACTGGGCCAAGTTGAATTTGGCGGTCAGGTTAACATTAGAGGAGATGTTGAAAGTAAGGGGATTGTCTGTACTAGTAAGGTCTCCCGACCATCCGCCGAAGGTATAACCGGAGGCAGGCACAGCTTGAAGCTGTACGACCGTACCGATAGCGAATTCCCCTGTCCCGCTGACGATCCCGCCTTCTGCTGGGGAAGGTGAGGCCACCACATTGTATGTCCAAACAGAGTAGCGTCCGTTCGATTCACGGTTCCCCCGGTGCTTGGGCCACTCGCTGGTGGCCAGGGCATTCCCGGAACCCGTATCAAATGCCACAACCGCCCCATCCGATGCCCCGAGGTAAAGGTGTCCGGCATCGTCCAAGGACATGGAGGAGTCGATATAGCCGTATATCAGGGCGTACTCCCAGAGGATGGTGCCTGACGAGTCTACGGCCGTGATCCCGCTGACTGCTTCGGAAGTCCCGTTATTGTCCACATTCCCGAAAAAGGAGGGGATGTAGATAATACCTTCCTCATCGATGGTCGGGGCACTATAGAAAACATCGCCGACATAGACGCTCCAGAGTTCGACCCCGGCACTGTCCAAGGCAATCAAGTAACCTTCACGGGTCGCATAATAGACGTTGCCATCCGGGCCAATGGCCGGGGGACTGTCAATGGCCTCGTCGTCCGCACTAACGTCGAGGAGCCGGTGGGTCCAACGCAAATTCCCGTCCGGATCCAGGGAATGGAACGTCCCGCTGCCCGCGCCGAAATAGAGGTTGCCGTCGTCATCAATGGCTGGGGAGGAAATGATGGCGACTTCGCCGTTGCCTCCGCTCTCCGCCTGGACTTGGTAGGGATTAGCTGATCCATCTGGGTTTGCCCATTTTGGGGTGCCATCGGGGTTTAAGGCGTAAAAATTCCCGTCCTTCGCGCCGAAATAGATTGTCCCGTCTTCAGCGATAGCAGGGGAGGATTGGATTTCGGCGGTTTCCGAACCCTCCAAGAAGTATTCCCATTTAAGGGTGCCGTCCGGGTTCAGGGCATAGAAAAAGTTGTCGTTAGACCCGAAATATATGGTGCCGTCCCGGGCAACGGAAGCCGAGGCTACAATGTAATTTCCCGTCGTGTAGGACCACTTTTCCACTCCAGTCTGGGCATCCAGGGCATAGAGTTTGTTGTCCCATGAGCCAATATAGACTACGGATTCGTCCGCACTCAGGGCAGGCACGGCGTCCACCCAATCCCCTGCGGTAAAAGTCCATTTCTCGTTCCCTGATGAATCCAGGGCATAGACTTTGTTATCCCCTGACCCGATGTAAACAGTCCCGTCGCGACCCAAAGTCGCGCTGGAGTAGATGACGCCCCCGGTGGCATATTCCCATAGAACAGGCTCTGACGGAGGGTCGGCAAATGCAAAAAGGGCGAAGGCCAGGTGTACGGAAAAGGGAAATAAAGAACGTCTGGGAGCCATGGGCTTGACCCGTTAAGCTAAGAGTGCGGGGGATTCAACAAGTAAATGGCCGGTAGAAGCCTGGGGTTGGGTAAATTTCATGGCATTCGCATCCCCCGTCAAGCTACCCAAAGTGAAAAAATGAAGACGGTGCCATTCTCCGAAGAAGACCCGAGGACAAGGGTTGCGTCCATTTGCCGGGCTAATTGCTGGCTAAGTGCCAATCCGATCCCACTGCCGCCTTCCTTGGAGGAGCGGACAGTCTGGAAGGGGTTCTTGCGCATCCATTCCGGTAACCCGCCCGCTTCGTCACGGACAAGACATTCCAGGTTATTCCCAGCCAAGGAAAACTCCAGGACAACGGGGAAATCGGGCTTACTGGCCTCGATCGCGTTCTGACCCAGGTTACAAAGGATCAGGACAAGGAGGTTCCCCCGGACATTGTCGATTTCACATTCTATATCCTCCCCTGAGATGGAAAATTGGACGCCTCTGGACTTTGCGATCGGGACAAGCTTTTTGCGGATCTCGCCCTGGAGTTCCTGCAGGGTAAAGGTAAAAGACCCTTCCCCACCCGAGCTTTCAATCACGGCCAATGTGTCCTGGATTAGATCCTGCATCCTATTGAGGGCTTCCCCGGCCAAGGAAATGTCCTCCTGGTCGATAAGGGACTTGTCATGCTTCAAGTCCTCCAGGAAAGCACGGAAACTACCTAGCGGGTTTTTTAAACCATGCACCAAGTTCGCAGTCAAGGAACCGACGGCAGATGTTTTGGCGGACAGCAAGAGCTTGTCGTTGGCGGAGGCAAGACGGCGGCCGCGTTCTTCCAAAAGCCGGTTAGCCTCTACCATCTGATTAAATGCCATGCTTAATACCCAACCGACCAACCCGCCCCCGAAAATGAGCAACAGAAAGCCCAATTGGAAAAGTTGGGCGTCCATCCCTGATAGCTCGTCCAGGAGCTTTTTCCCGTCGAGAATATAATTGGCCACCCCAAGGAATTTCTTCTCCTGGCCATCGTCAATCAATAGGGGAACCATTACGTCCAGTTCCCCGGATATCAGCTTTCCCCTGGGCTTCCCTTTCTTTAGCCCTGCCAGCATCCTGTCAGGTAACACTTTATAGCCTTCGGGGGCTGCCAAACTTTCCTGAACAAAACCCTCCCGGTCAAACACCTGCATGCCCTGTACCCCCTCCCTGCCCAAGGTGCCCAGCAAGGCATCCACCAAATGGCCGGGGACATCCGCTAAATTCTCTAAAACTGAGATCTTATTCTCGACCAAGAAATCCCCCCCGAGCAAATATTCTTCTTCGGCACGTTCGACGAGATTACCGACTTCCCCGGCCAGGATCGCAACTTCCCTGAAGACCACACGCCGCGTCAATTCGCCCCGGAACCAGAATAGCACCGCGCCGACGATCACCCCGAAAACCAGAATGACTCCCCAAATCCCCAAGTAACGGCTAGGTTTACCGACTTTGGCAGATAGGTTGATCATGTTGGCAAGGATGGCATTGGGTTTTTAAAGGGACCACTCGACCCCGAGGACAACACGGGAAGCGGAAAAAACATTATCCGCACTGTTGGATTCGTTACGCTCGAATTGGGTCTCCAGGAACACGGCAGAATCCTCCGACAAATCCCAGCTAAGGTTAGCATTGGCCTCCAGTGCCCTACGGTACAACGTCTCTGTGCTGCCGAACTCGGCAGTACGGACGGGATAGTCATACCAAGTGTGCCTCGCCGAAAGTAGCAAATCCCACTTGTCCCAGGCTTTGCTTGCAGATTGGGAAACCCGGACCCTGTCATAATCCGTGTACCCGGCCTCCCCGTCCCGTTGGGTGTAATGACTCAGTTGGGTACGGTAAGCCCAGCCGTCCTCCTTCGGCTGAAGTCGGTATTGCAACATGGCGATCCCGACCTTGAGGTTCAATAAACCACCCACGGAATAACCTTCGGAATCACGGTTTACCTTTTCCAGGTAATCCCGAGCTTCATAGGAGTACTCAAGGCTAACGTCAGACCGTTTTCCCATTGTGCGCTTTAACTTCAGCAATCCACCAACACTGTCGGAATCATCATATGAATCCTCATACCTCGACCCACCGAACATTCCCTCTGCACGAAATAACCATCCGCCCTGGAAATGGAAATCGACGAATGGGACTGCCTCATATTGGTGGGCACTCACACCGAAAGTGTCAAAAGTGTCCAAGTCGGCGGAAGCGTCGAATACCTGGTCATAGAAGATATGGGTGGCGGAAAGGCCGAACGTCTTGTCCTGGTTGGCCGTCAGGCGGCTTACCTGGCCTTGCGTCACATAGAGCCGCCCCGCATCCACATCCTCGAAATACTCCAAATGTTCCCCGTAAAAATACAAGAAGGCATTCCAGGGGCTATCCTCCACATTACGGTAGTAAAACCCGTCGATGGCACCGAATAAGTACCCTGACCCCATCTTTTCATAAGCACCGTAAAGGACGTTGTCCCCGTACCCGAAACCAGAGCGGAATTTCAAGTCCAACTCCCAATTTCGCTGCTCAAGCAAGTCGGCAAGATCATCATCCCCCAGAAGCTCGGCCAAGTCCTGCTCGGTAAGTAATTCCCCATCCAAACTGAAGTCCCCGTCCCTAAGGATTTCATCCAATGCGTCCTCCACGGTCTGGGCCTTTACAAATTGACCCGTAATTAGGTGATAAAGCAGGAATATCGCCCAGCCAAGGACAAGTCGGATCCGTTTCATCATTTGAAAGTGCCCTTGAAAACTAGCGGGCCAAAGGAATGTACCGATAGGCTGGGAATCTTGAAAGTCAACTCTACCAAAACTGGATCCGCAGACCAAAATAAAAAGGCGGACAACCACAGGACTGTCCGCCATTTTCCGAAGTTGGTGAGAAAGTGTAGTATTGGGTTAACGGTCCGCTGTCCGCCTGGCTTCCAGAACCTCTGTGCGACTAGGTGGGCGACGGTCTTCGATCCGGATCGTCGTCGCATCTGTCGTGTTGAGGCTAGCATGGAGCGTTTCCCTGATTTGGCGTTGGATGTTCTTCATTTGCTCGTGCAGGTCTTTTTGGTTCTGGCGAAACTCATCCAAAAGCTGGGCGCGTTCTTCGTCAGTGACATCCTGTAGGGCGATCTTCAACTCTGCCTTGCTGGCCTGGAGGGCATCATGGACTTCTTTATGCTGGTTCTGTAGGCTTATGACCTGGGTTTTGATTTCGTCCGAAACCAGCGGCTTGGAAGGGCGGGCAGGGCGGGCGGCAACCAACTCAGCCTTAATCAGCGCGGCTCTTGCCTTCAGTGCGTCAAGCTGATCTTTGTGCAGTAATTCAAAAGCTTGTGTCGCAATGCGTATCTTTTCCCGGGTAGGGTTATCGATCTGAGCAAGCCTTTCCTTGAGTACTTTCCTCAAGTTGTCTTGCTTGGTCTTATAATCCTCAAGCTTCTCCTTCAATGTGTTTGCAAGCTCAGTCCGGGCAGGCCGCTCGGGACGGGTTGGGGCTAGTGCCCCTGTGTTGTCATCGGGCAAGTCCGGCGGGGGAGGTGGAGAAGGCACTTGGCTGAACAATGGGACAGCCAAATTCAATGCGACGAGGAGGATTGGAAGGGGTTTCGAATGCTTCATGGGTTTTGGGGTTTAGGATGGAGCAGAGAAAATTTGAAACGAATACACCTTTGCAAGATCCATACCAACGTTCAAGACAGATATTGATGAAGCAGCAATTCCTTTGTTTCTGGGGGATTTAGGAATCCTGCGGGTGACCCAAGGGAACATTTGTGAAAGAGAAAACCGTACATTTTGGGAATTATTCCAAGACCCGATGGTAAATTATCCCCAGAATGAACAAGGCAGCGGACTATCGACCGCTGCCTTAGAAATTAGGAACACTTGCCAAGCATCATTACATTTGTGACGCCAATTTTCGAAACTAGAAACTTCAGTGAAGATACCTTTATTCAACAGAGATCCCGGAAGATGCCGGTGAAGAATGGAGGGATGTACAAGGCGGGAAAGTTTCCCAATCGTGGACTATTGACTCAATCCGCATAGGTAAAACTTCCCAACCTGGCGACTTTCTTGTTCCCAAGGGAAATCTGGGATCCAAGCCAGGGGCATCTGCCAACCCCGGCCAATTCCAAGATCCAGGAGGAAATTACCTGTCCGGCGTGCGGCGGTCTCCTGACTTGATTAAATCGCCAGGAGAAGAGGGGCGACGGAGCTCCGGACGAGTATCCGCGGAACCAGGTGAAAGGCTTGGACGGGCGGACTCCAGGGTCTCGCGGATTTGACGCTGTATGTTCTTCAGGTCGTCATAAATCTTCTTTTGATCTGCCCGAAATTGCTCGAGCAATAACTTACGCCCTTCATTTGTAACAGATCCAAGCTGATCCTTAAGGGCGCTTTTGCTTTGCTCCGCCGAGTCCTGTATGGATTTGTACTGCTTACGCAGGGCAGACATTTGATTCGCGACCTCTTCGGATACCAATGGTTTCGAAGGTCGTTCAGGACGGGCTGCCTCAAGTCCATCTTTAATTTCGCCCGCAAGATCCTTTTGGTTTGCCATCCGCTCCTGGTTGTCGGCTTCAAATTCCTGGGTAACGAGGCGAATTTGCTCACGAGTCGGATTGTCGAGGGACTGGAGCTTGGCTTTAAGCTCGCTCCTTAGCCTTTCGTTTTCTTGCTTGTAAGCCTGGACTTTCTCCTTCAGGGCAGAATCTAATTCAGGTCTCTCGGGACGGGCAGGATTGGTAGTACTACCGTTACCAGCTCCAAAATCGGGCCGCTCGGGTATGCTGACATCCGGCCTTTCCTTCCCTGCTGGCTTGCCAGGCCCCGATTGGAACCTGTCGTCAACCTTATCCCGGTCGGTGTCAACAAAGTCGGCAGTCTTTGGGCCAGGGATGACAAATCCCTCGCCATCCAACCAACCTCCATACCCCCGGCCAAGAACGTCAGGTCTGTCAGGAAGTGAGTCCTGCGCAGGAAGAGGGGAAGCGGTTGCTCCCAGAAGGGCGAGGGAAAGGAAATAGTTTGTCTTCTTCATCGTAGGAGGGGGCTTGATACAAGCGCAGTGCTTGTCTACCTTAGCAACACTGCATCTTGCAAAAGACGTGCCAACCAAAAAATTGTGATGCAAGGATACCATTTAACCCTAGGTTGGATTGCCTCTATGAGCCACTCAGAGTAAATAGGACAATCCCACTGGTGATTTAACTTGGGAAATTTTCCTTAGGCAGAAGGGGGATTATTTCCCAGTCGAAGTTGGCCTTCCTTAAAACAAAGCGGCGGACATTGCTGCCCGCCGCTTTTAAGTATGGGAAATAGAATCAGTTCTCACATTTGCATTTCGCGTGCCAACAAACTTTTGAAACTGAGAATCCTTTGCCAGGCATTTGCCAGAAATGGATTGGTGACTTCTGTACTCCAATCCACAAGGGAAGACAGAGTGGGAGAATCTCCCCAATGGGTAAAAATTCCTCACCTCACATGGGTAATTTTCACCACCCGGACAAAAAAAGACGGCGGGCATTGCTGCCCACCGTCCTTACTGGGGATTTTTGAGAAAACCTACTTTTTCTGTTCCTGGGTCAACGCTCAGCGGGGCGGCGTTCCCCTTTACGGGAAACTTCCTTGTCCGGACGGCGATTGTCACGGAGTTCGGGTCGGAGCCCTTGGGCACCTACTGCTTCCCGGATTTGCTGGTGCAGGGCCTTGAGTTGCTCGGCCAATTCTTTGTTTTCTTCACGGAAGGCTTGATGGAGGGCTTGGCGTTCTTCTTTCGTTGCGTTCTCAAGGGCAGCCTTGAGTTCTTGTTTCTTCTCGTCCAAGGTTGCCTTCAACTCATTTTGTTTATCAATCAAGGCTTGGGCCTCGTCACTCAACGCAGGCTTTTCTGGGCGCTCGGGACGAAGTTCTTCCAAGGCTGCTTTAATTTCTTGGCCAAGGGACTTGTGGGCGTCTAAGATTTCTTGGTTCGCCTCGCGATAGGCTTCCATCGCGGCCTTGATATCATCACGGGTCGGATTATCCAGCTCTGCGATCGCAGCCTTCATACCTTCACGGAGGGCTTCCTTTTGGGCTTTGAATTCATCCATTTTCTCCTTGAGGGCATCCGGGATCTCAGGACGCTCAGGGCGGTCTCCTTGCGGACGGCCATGACGGCCGGGATGTTCGGGACGAGTGCCGTCAGCGGGATCATCCGCATCAGCGGCATCGGGGGCGTCTGCGGGAGGTTCTGGCACGGTGATATCAGGTGCATCAGGTGCGTCTTCTACTGGAGGCTCAGGGACTTCTTGGGCTTGGGAGGAGATCCCGACAAGGCCGAGGCTAGCAAGGAGGAGGAGTTTATTCAGCTTGTTCATTTTATTTCCTGGGGTTGGAGGGTTGATGGTTTCAGTTGAAAAAAGATTTTGTGGAATTTTGTTTTGGGGGCGGTTGCTTTGGATGGTTTGGATTAATCGCAATCGACGTGCCAATTCCTGGGGCATCCCTCCCACCCCTTTCTATCAAAGGGTTCGCAAGCCGCCTCTTCCATCCAAAGGGTCGCCGTGGATTCGGGGAATTCCGCATCATGGGTAAATATACCCCCTTGAACTGGGAAATATTCCCCACGCAGTTCAAATACCCTGTTTTTTCAGCCGATAACGGATGAAGTCACGTGGTACACCAAGGAGCCGGGAAGCCCCGGAAACATTGCCGTTTGCTTGGTCCAATGCTTTTTGGATTATGCGCACGATGGCCTCTTCCATGTTGAAGCCTCCTTCCTCCGGGAATTGCCAGGCTTCGTTAAGCCAGTCCTCAGGAGGTTGCCCAACCGGGACATGGGTTGGGATCGCACGACCAGCGTTTGAAAGGTTGGTAAAATCCAAATGCTCGCCGTCAGACAAGACGACTGCACGCTCCAACTCATGCGCAAGCTCGCGGACATTCCCAGGCCAACTGTAGGAAATAAGACGTTCCCGGCCTTGGGCAGATATCTCCAGGTTCTTCAGGCGGTAGCGTTTCCGTATACCATCCAGAAGCATATTCGCCATTCCCGGGACATCTACAATACGCTCCCGGAGAGGCGGGATCCGAAGTCGCAACAAGTCCAACCGGTGATAGAGGTCCTGGCGGAAAACGCCCTCCTGGATGGCCGCTTGCAAATCCATGTTGGTAGCCGCAATTAGGCGGGCGTCGATCTTGATCTCTTTGTTCCCGCCAACCCGGCGGATGATCCCGCTTTCCAGGGCAGTTAGAATCTTAGCCTGGATGGAAAGGGAAAGGCTTGGGATTTCATCCAGGAACAAAGTCCCCCCCGAGGCGGCCTCGAATAGGCCCATCCTGGATGTCCGGGCATCGGTAAAGGCTCCGCGTTCATGGCCGAAAAGTTCGCTTTCCGCGAGGTTCTCGGGCAGGGCGGAGCAGTTCAACTCGACAAAGGCCTCCCTGGCACGGGGCCCCCCATCATGGATCATCCGGGCAAGGGTACTTTTTCCCGTCCCAGTTTCA
>JAYPDO010000004.1:0-23166 GCA_038125285.1 Opitutia bacterium | reverse complement strand
TCCCCCTCCAATAATACGGGGGGGAGTTTGGCCTGTAGCCGGGTGTCGGCTTCATAAATTTTTCCAAGCTGCCTCTGGAGAGAAGCCAACCCTTCCCCGAAGAAAAAGGAACGGGAGTCTTTTTCAATTTTCTTCCGGTGCTGCTCCAACCGGTCGGCTTGGCGGGCTTTTTTACAAGTGCCCAGGATAAGGGGAAGCTCCCGGAGGTCGAAGGGTTTGGAGAGGTAATCTGCGGCTCCGTACCGCATGGCTTCGACAGCCATTTCGACCCCGCCTTCTGCAGTCATGATGACCACAGCGGTGTCCTTGGCGAAAAGCCCGTTACGGAGTAGGTCGATCCCAAGACCGTCGGGCAGGTTGACATCCACCATGGCAAAATCGAAATCCAAGGACTCCAAGAAGTTTTTGGCCTCTTCGATGTTTCCTGCCACAGTCACTTCTGCTCCCTCCGCTTCCAACTGTGCGACCAGACGCTTGCGGAGCATCAGTTCGTCTTCAACAATCAGGATCTCCGTGGAAGCCAATGGCGAGTTGGGTGCAGGCATGCAGAGAGGGACTAGGGGAATTGTTGGCCAAGCCAAGGAAATTCAGGAAATCAATCCGTCACCCATTCCCCGGATGCCTTGTCGTAACGGAAAAGGGATCCGTCTGCCCCATCAAGGAAATACCACCAGGAGGCAGTGCCCGCATTGTACGCCCAAGGGAATTTTTCCGGGGCAGTCCATAGCCAGCCGTCCCCATTGGCTAGACGCCACATCCAGAAGGAGTCCAAGGATGCGGTACTGTCGTAGAAATAACACCAGCCCAACGAGCTATGGTACACCCAAGGATAATAGTCGGTATAGCAATCCCCAAAACCCTCGACCCGAAACCAACCGCTGCCGAGCGATTGCCCGCCCTCCAGGAAGGCGGACTTGGCAAGGACCGCCCAGTCTTCCCCTGTGGAGATCTGGGGGCCGTCGCCTAGGCCTTCGGCGACAATCAAAACTTCGAACTCCTCCAGGAATTGCCAAGTGGAGGCCGTCCCTGTGCTTTTGCCTGACTTGTAGGACTTGGATTCAGACCCACCTTCACCTGGGACAGCGGGTATGGGGAGGAATTCCACACCATACTGCCCGGCTGGGAACCAGAAGCCCGCACCCTCATGGTAGGTAGCGGTGTCCAGGTTCATGGAATACTGCACCCCGCCTGGGAGGACGGCCCAGGATGGCACGGCACCCGTTTCCCGGATATCCGTCCACTGGATGAAGTTGGAGTCCTGGGAATAAAGGTGGTTGCCGATGACACGGAACCTCTGTGAATGATCCCCGGGGAAGGCCCATTGCCCCGTCTCCTCCAATTTCCAGTCCGAACCGAGGGCATACCGGATGACAGGCTCCGGCCCCGGCTCTTGCGGGGGCTCTTCGGCTACATAATCGTAGTAGGGATAATAATAATACTGGTACTCCTGGAGGAAAAAGGAGCTGTCGTCCCAACCGAGTTGGAAGGATTGGAAATCTCTGAATGTGTCCTCGATCAAATAAAGCCCTGCGCCGTCAAAGTATCCGATGAGATAGCTGGGTGCGCCATACCAACCCGGCGCAATCATCGCGTCCGATGCATAAAGGGCGTCATTGTAGGCCACAGGCCCGTAATATCCGTAGCTGCGGCTGAACAATAACGTAGCACCGTCTTCAGAAGGATTGAATGCGGCAAGGGGTTGCAGTCCGGAAGGCATTGCGGGGCTAGCGGACAGGGCTGGTTCGGAAGGATCCAAGTAGTCCATAACCTCCAGCCAAATGCCTGCGCTGGTCGATTTAGTGGCATAGAGCCAACGGCCATCAGCAAAAAGGGGCGGCTGTTGGCTAGGGTAATCCCATATGTATTTCTGTTCCCCCAAATCCCTCCAGATGTCGGACAACACGGTAAACCCACCCACGTCCAAACTAAGGGCGGTAAACCGGGAATTGGAAAAGAAGTTTTCCGCCCCCAGGGTCGTCCCCGGAACCGTTTGCCGCCCGACGGACCATACCCCCAGCCAGTCCGGCCCTTTGTGGAAAAACCCGACATCGTAGTAACTTTGGGCACTGTCCCCTGCCCCGAGGTCGGTCGTTTCACCAAGCGTCAGGCTACCAGCCGGATCCACAGTAACGGATACAAGGAAATAGGACGACGCCTGGTTCCAATAATAATAATAGTAGTCTTCTTCTTGGGAAGGGTCGCTGGGTTGCTTGAACAACCCGACCCATACCGACTGCCCCGGCAACCAGGCCGAATCCACCAGCGCCCCGTCCGGAAGTTCTAATTCCTGGACCAACTCGTCAGGGCTATCCTGACGGGTAAGGCGAAGGTAACCCTTGGTTGGCGAAGCGTAGGAGTACCAATTGTTCCGTTGTTCCTGGAGAAGGAATTCCCCGCCCGCCAAGTACAATTGGTTCACCGGCCAGGAAAGTTTGTGACGCGCCAAGACTTCGGTCGATGAAGACAAGTCACCAAAGCTGGCAACCAACATCTCCTCCCCGGAGATCGAGACCAAGTTACCGGAGACCATGGTTGCCCGACGGGCTTGGACTTCATGGGAAAGCTCGCCCAACGACTCCAGGGAGTCCCCGACGATCTGGATACCATGCATGGCCGAGACAGCCTCTCCGTTGGCGTAACCTTGGTAAGGCACCAGTATGATCCCTTCTTCCGCCAAGTAGCCCACGGCCTTTTCATCCCAATTTGCTTCACTCCAGGAGTAGCCTTTTTCCGCGCCCAGGTAGAGCCGTGACAATATCGCGGGGTTAGCAGGGTCGGCCACATTGAAAAGGGAAACGGCCACCCGCGTCCCCTCCCGTCCGATGGAGACCAAACTGTCCCCACGCGGGATCAAATACGTGGACCAACCCGGGATCTCCAGTTCGCCGCTGACAACAATGTGCGCTGGATTCGCAAGGTCCACAACAAACAGCGGATCGACCTGCCGGAACGTGACGACGTACAACTTCTCACCGTCAAACCTCGTGGCGTGGAGGGTCTCATCCGGGGCGAGCTTGATGGAGTCCAACAAAACAGCCTCCCCGAAACCGTCTGTTGGCAAGGAAAAGTTTTCGACCAAGGTATGCCGATCCTGCCAGCTCCACTGGTCTCCGTAGGCTTGGTTGACCACGGTCAGCACCCCGCCAGAAACCCGCATCTTGAATTTGTCGGGCACTCGCCCACCACATTCCACAGTCGCGACAAACTTTGGGCTACCTACGGGATCCAGCTCGAAAACATCGACCACGTCCTTGTACCACCCATCACCTGAATCCCGGACGACCAGGAAATGGCTCCCCCCGGCTGATACTTCCCGCGCCCGGCTTTCCAGACCACGCTCCTCCACCACAACCGGCTCGCCTGGGAAGGTGAAGTCCACAGTCGACAAGTGAGATGGACTGAAAACCTCGGCATCCTCCGCGAGCCCACTACCCAGCAAGAACACGCTGTCCTCCCACCACAGCCCACGGGAGTATCCCCACCACCAATACGGATAATCCACATTCGTCACCGCAAAGAGTTTCCTGCCCATCAGGCGGCTCTCCATCAAACGCCCGGGCAACAAGGTCCTTGAGGCCACCTGAGCCTGCCCGCCCGACCAATCCACCACCACGACTTCGGACCGCACCATCCGCCCCGTATTACCGCCTGGGACTAAATCCTGCGGGTACCTCGGCTGCTGCAAGAGCAAGACCACGCTTTGGTCGTCCAACACATACATCTGCTCCCCCAAAGCGGGCATCCTCAGGTACGCCACCAACTCCGGAGCAAAGGGATCATGGATGTCGATGATTTGCAGCCCCCGGTACTGGTTGAAGAAATACAAAAGGTTCCCCTCGACCTTCCAGATGTCGGACTCCACGATTTCCGTCGAACTGGCGGTACGTTCCGCCGTATCCGTGGCCAGCGCGGCACTATCCTCTGTTACACCGGCCATGGCATAATACCCTGGAGTTTGCTGGTTCGCAGCATCCTCCGCCCGGAACGCTTTCCGTCCCATCAACGCACTGAAATCCACCGGGTCCTCGACGCTGTACCCGACCCGGAATTTATCCTCAAACCCTTTAGGCAGTTTCATCCGCACATCCGAACTACGGCCATGAAGGTGGATCATCTTGTGCGCCTTCCAGGCACCGTCCTCCTGGATTTCTAACTTCACACGCCTCGCCCCCTCAGGAACGGAAAACAGAATCTCCTTATCCTCTTCAGCGGTGACAACTTGCAGAACCAGGGTGAACAAACCCAATCCGAAAACAAACCCGGGGATCTTCATGACAATGATTGTGGGAAGGTAAAAAATGTAGTAACGCCCAAGCTAGCTGCCCATGCCCCGAAGGCAACTTGGAAAATGTAACTTCCGATCCGACCCCAACCCTTATCGAAGTTTCCTAAAGACATCCAGGAGCCCAGGCATGCGACTTCCCTTTGAGGAGGCAGGAAGATTTTAGGAAAAACACACTCGGAGAGGCAAATGCCCCAGGTGATTCCAGCTAAAATGCCATGGAATTGTGTTAGTATGATGGCCATGGCAATACCCTACCTCAGAGCAGCCAGTGACCGCATCGGCATTTCGGCAGAATCGAGTCTGCAGGGTCGGGCTAGCCTGGGCGCGGGACGAGGAAGTAATTCCTCCCGCTTTCCAGCAGCATGCCAATATTCATGAGCCACTCACCCAGGGTTGTTCGACCGTGGAAAGACTGGATGCCGAGGAACCTTTTGAGCCCCTCCTCTTCGTTGTGCCGTTCGAAGTCGGCCATATTGGTATCTCGCGCGCCAAACCCGAAAAAGAACGTGGCGACATAAACAACAGAGTCATATCCCTTTCCCTTCTGCTGGCCTGGATCCAGCGCCAGTTCAGTGCGAACCTGCTCCCCACTAAGCGAAGGCCTTGATCACGAAGACACCTCCCCGGGCAGTCGCTTTTAGCGTTCTGTCGAACACCAGCGTAATAACCGGATCCTTCTTGGCTTAATGTTTGGACATCCAAGGAGGTTATACCATTTTCTGGCTCGGTAAGGATTGGAGTAGGGAATGCGAACCATAAGGGTTTGGGTTGAAGATCAAAAAGGAATGGGTTTTGTAACTCGCCCCAAAAATTTAACATGATCATCCCCAAGGCACCCAAACTCACCCCTGAACAACTTTCGGAAGTCCGCAATATCGCGGCGGAATTCAAATGCGACATTGGCGTTGTGGTCGGCGCAAGCCGCAACATCTACGCCATTCTAGGCGAAGAACGCAGCGAGACCATGCTCAACCGCATCGACGGGTTGCCCTACATCGACCGCATCGAGACCATTGACGCCCCGTTCAAACTCATGGACAAACGGGCTCCCCTGGCCAACCACCCGATCAAAATCGGAGGGGTCGAAGTCGGAAAATACCCCCTCATCATCGCCGGACATTGCACCGTCGATCCTAAGGAACCCGGCCTCTTCTACGAGACCGCCTCCGCAGTGAAAGAAGCCGGGGCGCATGTCCTCCGCGGCGGGGTCTGGAAACCCCGCACCATGCCCTACTCCTACCAGGGCGACGACAGTGCCCTCAACATTCTCGTCGAAGCCCGCTCCCGCACAAAGCTGCCCATCAACCTCGAAGTCATGGACAGCCACCAACTCGACCTCGCCATCCAGGCCGACGCCGACATGATCCAGATCGGCACCCGCAATGCCCTCAACTACAGCCTCCTCAAAGAAATCGGGGCCAAGACGGCAGACACCAACACCCTCGTCCTTCTCAAACGCGGCCGCCACATAGCACCCGTCAACGAATTCCTCGCATGCGCCGAATACCTCGCCGCCAACGGCAACCCCAACATCCTACTCTGCCCCCGGGGCACTCTGCCGACCCTGGACAACTACCGCAACCACCCGGACGAATCCATTACCCCTCTAATCAAACAAAAGACCTGGGCACCCGTCGTCATCGATCCCTCCCACTCCGTCGGCCACAGGGAATACGTCCCCGCCGCCTCCCTCGCCGCCATCGCCTACGGAGCCGATGGCCTCTGCATTGAAACCCACATCCACCCCCAACGCGGCATCGGCGACGACCCCAGCCAATCCATCACCCCCAGTACCCTTCGCACCCTCATCCAGGAAGTCGCACAACTCTGGAAATTCCAACACCGCTACAAGGGCTGAGCAGAAAAATATCCAAAGAAGCACCAAACCCAAAACCCACAAATTACTATCAAGCGAAGTAAAAGAATGGGATCGAATTACGCTAACATTTCCCAATTCGTATCCATTCGTGTCCATTCGTTATTCAAACCCTTTAGACATATATTATCACCATGGAATTCCAAAAATACCACGCACTCGGCAACGACTACCTCGTCCTTCCCCCCGACCAACTCCAGGGCGACCTGACCGAAGAACAAATCCGGCTCATCTGCCACCGCAACTTCGGCCTCGGCTCCGACGGCATCCTCCTCGGCCCCCTGCCATCCGACAAAGCCCAGTTCGCCCTCAAGATCTACAACCCTGACGGAAGCGAAGCAGAAAAGAGTGGCAACGGCCTCCGCATCTTCTCCCTATACCTTTGGGACACCGGACAAGTTAAAGACGACCCCTTTTCCATCGAGACCCTCGGGGGCCTCGTCCAATCCCAAATCCTCGACGGCCCGCGCAAGATTAGCGTCGAAATGGGCCAGGTCCGTTTCCAAAGCGACGTCATCCCCGTGGCCGGAGAACCCCGCGAAGTCCTCAACGAAACCATTGAGGCCGACGGCGAGACCTTCACCTACAACGCCGCCACCATCGGCAACCCCCACTGCGTCATCCCCCTCGACGACATCTCCAAAGACCTCGCCTGCCGCATCGGCCCCCACATCGAAAACCACAAAAACTTCCCCCAGCGCATCAACATGCAGCTCCTCAAAGTCCTCGACCGCAACACCATCCAAATCGAAATCTGGGAACGCGGCGCAGGCTACACCCTCGCCTCCGGCAGCAGCAGCAGCGCCGCAGCCGCAGTCGCCCACAAACTCGGCCACTGCGACCGAGACATCCTCGTCAAAATGCCCGGCGGAGAAATCGAAATCTCCATCCAAGACGACTTCCAAGTCCACATGACCGGGCCCGCCACCAGAGTCGGCACCATGCTCCTGGACAACGATTTCCTGGCCTGAATCCGGGCTGCCAAGTTCGCCATAACCTGGATTTCCCAAAAAAAGTTAATCTACAGGGCACGGAGCCCTAAAAACTCCAAAATCCGAGCTGAAGCCTCGAACGCACAAAGCCTATGGGTTTACAACCACATAACCTGATGAAGAATGGATTAGGCACGACCCTAGGTCGCCTTGAAATTCAACATTAAACCCAGGGTTTTCGAACCCTGGGCTGGCTGCGATTGCGGAGCACAAACTCCGAAATTATGAGTTGAAGCAGTATATCTGGCACGTCCGCATACTAGCATCGGCCGAAATTGCTATATTTTGCAAAAAGTTCGCAATAAGCGGATTGACTTAAATGCGAAAGGTTTGCAACAAGAACCAGACATGCAACCTTTCGCGCCCCGCCTATTGGAAATCACGATGGTCTTCTCCAGTGTGCTGGCTCCTCTGCACAATGTAGATGGGGCAGATATCCATGGTCTTTCCCTTAAGGAAGGTTGGCTTGAACCTCCCGTGCAGAGCCATTTCAGCCCAACAGGCACCCCGTTGGTGCACTCCTTCCGTTTGGAGCCTGCATTCACTCACCGGGATCTTTTCATCGATTATAGCTATCTAAGCGGGGAGGAAGGCGACGAACAGGAAATCGAAGTGGAATTGGAATGGGCTCTGACCCGGCGCCTTGGCCTAGTGTTTGAATTGCCCTATGTTTTGATGGAACCTTCGGGAGGCAAGGCAGTAGAAGGCTTCGGAGACTTGGCGCTGTCGCCCAGGTTTTTATTGGCAGGGCAAGGAAAGTTTATTTTGTCCTTCAACCTCGAAATTGAAACCACAACCGGCACCAACCGCCAAGGTATCGGAAACGATGAAGCGGCACTGACACCCTCGCTATCAACGTGGATAGGACTGGGGGAGCGGTGGGCATTCAACTCCCAAATTGGAGTTGGACGAACACTGCAGACTTGGGAATCCGAACTCCTCTTCCGTGCATCGATTGTCTACACCCCTGGGAATGCAGGCTCCCGTCACCATCACGAACCCGGGGAAGTGGATGGCCACCAACATCTGGGCAAAGGCCAGTTGGGTTTAATTTTCGAACTGGATGGAGCCGTCGACTTTGCCGGCGAGGAAAAAGGTGATGCCCAAGTGGCAGGGATTGCCGGCGTTTACTTCGGTTTGGGTGAGAAGATGGGGATGCGTGCAGGCTACATCTTCCCCCTCTCTTCACCCCATGATGACGATCACGGCCTGACCATTGGGGTCATTTGGCACTATTGAGAACAGGGGTTGGGGTGAAGTTGGGGTAAAAGCCCCATCAGCCTACCGGTTTGCGGACAACCCAGAAACGGCAATCGTCGGAGAATTGGCGTACATTTTGGGGTTCATTAGCAATTTTGGAGCGAAAACGGTGCCATTCGGTTTTGAAGCCGGCGTTTGCGAGGAGCTTTTGGACATCGGGGACGGATGGGACGTGGATGAAGAGTTTGCCAAGTTCGGTTTCCATGTAGATGTCCCCATATTCGAGGAGGTCTTCCTGTTGCTTGCCCTTGCGCCATTTGAGGCCTTCTTTTATAAAGTGCTCCTTGTGCTGCCAGTGGTCGCGGTCGTGGCAAGTGAAGACGAAGAGGCCTCCAGGACGGAGGATGCGGAAGATTTCATGGACAGCTTTTTGGCGGTTATCGGAGCCAGGGATTTGCATGAGGCCGTTGAAGCCGTAGATGACGCCATCGAAAGATCCATCTTCGCAGGGGATTTGGGTAGCGTCGGCTTGGGCGGAGGGGATTTTGATGTTAAGGAGGCCACCGATGCGGCGGAATTCCGCGACCATTTTGGGGCACAGGTCGGTGGCGGTGATTTTGGAGTAGCCAAGATCGTGGAGGCCGAAGGTGATCCGGCCGGTACCGCAGCCGAGTTCGAGGATTTCGGTATGGGGGTTGGGGAAAGTTTCCTGGAAAACGATCCCTTCTGAAAACCACAGGCCGGTACCCTTTACAGAGGCGCCGTAGTAGGCGATCACTCGGGGATCAGAAAAATACTCGATGACAGCTTCTTGAAGGCTCATGGGGGGAGGGGCTTGGTTCCCTGTTCATGGGGCTTGGTTAGTTGGGGACAAGGAAGAAAGGGTAGGTGAAATTATTTTTTTGGAAAAGGCTTGCAGGAATCGGAAAAACGAATTTCTTGCAGGCCCTTCAATCATGAAAGCCACCATCCAGACACAAGGAGCCCAGTACACCGTGCAGGAAGGAGACATCCTCACGTTGGATCAATTCCCGGGCACAGAAGCCGGCGCAACCGTAGATATCGTGGATGTCCTGATGATCCAGGACGGGGACGACGCAAAGTTTGGCACTCCCAAGCTAGAAGGCGCAAAGGTAGTGGCCAAAGTCCTTGAAACCAAAAAAGACAAAAAAGTCATTATATTTAAAAAGAAGCGCCGCAAAGGTTACAGCCTCCGCCGTGGCCACCGCCAGTGCATTTCCGTAATCAAAATCGAGTCCATCCAGGGCTAAGTATTCCAGAACCCCAACCCCTATACCTATGGCACACAAAAAAGGACAAGGCACCTCCAAGAATGGTCGCGACAGCAACAGCCAACGCCTTGGTGTCAAAAAATACGGCAGTGAGCACGTAGTTCCAGGTAACATCATCGTTCGCCAGAGGGGCACAAAATTCCATCCGGGCGAAAATGTTGGCCTAGGTAAGGATTTTACGCTTTACGCACTGGCTGAAGGTAAGGTAAAGTTCTTCCATAACCACAACCGCAAGATGGTTAAAGTGGAGACCGCCTCCTAAAATAATATAGAAAATGTCCCATCCCACCCACCCAACTAACCCGCCTGTGCTTCACCGCCAGGCGGGCTTTCTTTTTTATTTTTTGGAAAAGGAAATCAACTGTGCCGCAGGTTTCGTATGGTTTAATTACAAAACTCACAGATGGAAACGGATGAAGACTGGTTGGGCTACAATAATTCTTCTTTGAATGGGATACAGCGTATGGATGATGACGATTTAAAACCGCCCCTCCAGTAGCCGCCTTTGACAGAATGGTTGCAGAACCTTAAAATTCCGTGTGCTTCTGTCTTCATCCGTGGTTCAATTCCAACTGTCCTCCCCAAAAATGGATATTCCCAACACGATCCAACTTCCAGACCTTTGGCAACAGGAGGCCTTGCGCGCATTGAAGGCGGGGCAGGATGTGGTGGTGGATGCACCGACCGGAGCCGGGAAGACTTTTATATTTGAAATGATGGCGAAGGAGAGGCTGGAGGGGCAGTTGGTCTTTACAGTCCCGACCCGGGCATTGGCCAACGACAAACTCTATGAGTGGCGGGCAAAGGGTTGGAATGTTGGGATCACGACCGGGGACATCTCGGACAAGCCGGATGCACCTGTGGTCGTCGCGACATTGGAAACCCAACGCCGTCGGATTTTGCATGGACGTGGGCCAAGGTTGCTGATTATCGATGAGTACCAAATGCTGGGCGACCCGGTGCGGGGGCCATCCTACGAATTGATGTTGGCACTGGCTCCTTTGGGAACCCAGTTGCTCCTATTGAGCGGGAGTACGGGGAACCCGGATGAAATACAGCAATGGCTCCAGAGGAATGGCAGAGATGTCGCGATAGTAAGAAAAACTGATCGTCCAGTCCCTTTGGAGGAAGTGTTTTTTGACGCCTTGCGAGCCAAGCACCCAAAACGGATCAGGAACTTTTGGTCCAAACAAATTTACAAGGCCCTGGAGGCCGACTTGGGGCCGATCTTGGTCTTCGCGCCCAAGCGCCTGGCGGCCGAGCAACTGGCTTACCAACTTGCCCAGGATTTGGAACCAGAGTTCCCCTTGAACCTTTCGGAAGCCCAGAAACAACTGGCTGGCAACGAACTTAGGAAGCTGCTCAGGAGCCGGGTATGCTTCCACCATAGCGGCCTGGGCTATGCCCAGCGGGCGGGGGTAATCGAGCCATTGGCCAAGGCCGGGCAGATCCAAGTCATAGTGGCGACAACGGGTCTAGGTGCAGGGATCAATTTCTCCATGCGTTCGGTTTTCCTGATGGACAGGGAATACCGTGCCAATGACGAGCATCGCCAACTCCGGTCGGACGAAATTTTACAAATGTTCGGGAGAGCCGGACGACGGGGCCTGGATGAGAAGGGGTACATCCTCGTCGCTCCAAATAAGCCGCGTTTGCAAGAAGCGAGGCAAGTGAAACTCAAGCGGGGCAACCAGGTCGATTGGCCTTCCCTGATCGCGCTGATGCAAGCCGCGGTTGAGATGGGGAGGTGCCCGGTAGAGGCGACAACCCGGTTGACGGCGAATTTATTCAGCGAGCAAAGAGTTCCGCTCGGGCTTAGGGAATTCCTAAAAAATCCCCCGGCCAAGCCATCGAAACCTAATGACCGCCCCAAGACGCCTACTTTCGATGGACAAGAAATCATCGAAATCCTCAACTCCCAAAGTTCATGGGAACGCCGGAAACCTAAAGCCCGGGTGGCATTAAAGGACGCACACATCCTGGAGGACGGCAAATGGATCCCGGCACTGCAGCTTCCGGGCAGCTTGTCGGGGATCCAAGCAGGCAACCTATGCAAACTCCCGGAAAAGGGGCAGAAAACCTATGGAAGGGAGATCCCGGTGGCCATGTACCCCGAAGCGGAGGGGCGGGAGGAAGTCATTCTCTTGAAATCGATGCAACGGCGGATCCGTGGATATTTCAAAGAGAACCCGGGCAAAGGCAAACCCCCGCCCACCCAACTGACACTTCGTCAACTCGAACGCCGGATCCTCCCGTTGCTCCCAAAGCTCACCCAAGGAGGGCAAGCGATGGGACTACTGGAAAGAAAGGGGATCCTGACCGCGAAGCTGGACTACTCCAATGCACCTGTTTTGGCCTGGATCGACTCCCATGGGATAGCCATGCTCAACCCCCCTACACGGAAAAGGCGAGCAGCAATCCCCGACGCCTACAAAGAGTTTTTACCTAGCCAGGAAAATGCAACCGCCACCATCCATGACACCCCGGCGAAGATTTGGTATTCCTTAGGATTGATCGACGAACAGGCATGCCCAACCCGACGCGGGATCCTCTTTAGCTTTTACCAACAAGGGGAAGGCCTGGCCATTGCGGCTGCATTGGAAGACGAAAGCTACGATACGGGCGATCTGGCCTGGCACCTTGCGAACCTGCGGGCCGGCCACCGCTTTGAGCGCTACGTCAGCAGCAGTTCAAGGTTTGGGATGACCTGCCGGGAAACCTACAACCGGGTGACCTACGCGGGCTACTTACGAAGGGGTTTCCCGCCCCATTACGGGGAGGGTGCGGCGGAAGTCCTGCAAACCATTGAGGGGCAACAGGAAAAGGCGCGGGACTTTATCGACGACGACCTGCGCCCAGGGGATATCGAGCGGGCGGCTATCGAATGGAGGAGCCTCTTGAGGCAAACGGCCTATGCCCCGGAACTGGATTGGCAAAGGTGGACGGATTTGCAAAAGGCGGCGCGGCGGTTGCTCAGCCGGCAAAAGAAGGAGTATTTGCTAGACAACCTTCCCCCTTTGACGCCGGAACAACGGATCCGCTATGAGCCGATGAGGGTCGAATAATACCAATCTCCGTACAGTTTTCCTCTTGGTTCCCGTTCAAAGGGGAATCTCAAAAGCAGGCCGGTTAAAAATAAAAAAAGGAGGGCATCGCTGCCCCCCTTTCCCTGGGAAAAACTTATAAAAGCATACCTTATTGGTCGGCATCAGGGTTGACGCATTTGGGACCCTTGAGAGGATCGACAGAGCTGAAGATTTGCTCGTACTCCTCAGCAGAGGCATTCTTCTCGATCCAATCTTCCATTTCCGGCGGTAGGTCGCTGTCTGGGTAAATGGCCTCGACAGGGCACTCATCGACACAGGCATTGCAGTCGATACAAGTGTCTGGGTTGATGTAGAGGCGGTCAGGGGCTTCGTGGAAAGCATCCACGGGGCATACCCCAACACATGTGGTGAATTTGCAGTCGACGCAGGCTTCGGTTACGACGTAGGCCATGATTGGTTAGAATAATAATGTTGTTCTCGGATCAGGGAAATTAAACCGAGTTGGATAGGGATTTGTCCAGAACCGTCAATGGAAAAGGGATTGATCCCCCAATCCTTAGCGAAATTTCCTGAAGACGCCCAGAAGCCAATTTTGTGTGCGTCCCACCGAAGGGAAAGTGGAAATTTTGGAGCAATCGGTAATGGCAGGAGCAAATTTTCCCTATTATTTCAGCCCGATTGGGCTTGAACCATAGTTTTTCCATGGCCATGGCACTGCCCACCTGCAACGCAGCCTGGCGACATCGGCATTTCGGCAGAACCGGGACGGCAGGGGCGGTCTACCCTTTCTCTTTGGGTTGCGAGAAACCAGGGTAGGTTCATTGTTGACCCGTTCCCATAGCCCGAATTCCTGGGCGAAGGCCTTGATAAGGAATACCCCGCCCCGGGCCTTCGCCTTTTATGTGGTGTTGAACTCCAACTCGATAAGCGGGTTCCTCATGGTATAATGCTTTGACATCCAAGGAGATCATACCTTCTTTGAATTCACTGGAAGGTGAATCTATCCAGCATTCGCTAACGGTTGGGGTATTGTGGCGAAAGTGCTTGCGGGGAGGCATGGGTTAGGGTTTTGGGGTAGGGTCTTATGGAACCCGCACAATTGAGAACATCCCTGGAGAACGGGGTCATCGCATTCCCCATCACCCCGTTTGACGACAACCTGGAGCTGGACTTGGCAGGGCTTCGCAGAAACCTGGAGCATATGTTGCAATTCGGTTTCAAGGCCATCGTGGCCGCAGGAGGCACGGGCGAGATGTACTCCCTTGCCATGGATGAGTACAAACAGGTGGTGGAAACGACCGTCGAAGTGGTGGGAGGCAAGTCGACGGTTCTGGCTGGGGCGGGTTTTGGGTATGCCCAGGCTGTCGAAATGTCCCGTATCGCGACCAAGGCAGGTGTGGACGGGGTGCTCGCTTTGCCCCCTTATTACACCAATGCTCCCAAGGAAGGCCTCTACAAATACTACGAAGCCATAGCCGGGGAGACCGATTTGGGGATCCTGGTTTACTCTCGTGACTGGGTGAAGCTGGATGAGATCGATGCAGAAATCCTGGGCGAGCGGATCTCCAACTTGGCTGCATGGAAAGAAGGCCAAGGGGATACCCGCACTTACCAGCGCGTCATGAAAAGGATGGGGGATCGTTTCCACTGGATCGGCGGGATCGGCGATGATTGCGTCCCGGCCTACTATTCCATCGGCATCCGGACCTATACTTCCAGCATCGCCACGGTCGCGCCAAAAATTTCCCTCAAGCTCCATGAACTGGCGTCGGAAAACTCCCCGGAACTAGCCGATTTCATGCACAAATACGTCATCCCCATTTACGAATTCCGCACCCGGAAAAGGGGCTATGAGGTTTCAGCAATGAAGGCGTTGATGAACCTTTCCGGCCAAGTTGGAGGGAAAGTCCGTCCCCCGTTGACGGAGGTAAAAGAGTCCGAAATCCCGCTACTCCAGGAAATCGCGGACACGATGATGTCGTTCGAGTAAAGGATGCTGGAAACCCTCAACTGACGCGTTTCGCCATTTTCCTGACGATCCATTCGAGGAAAGAATTTTCACCGGCGAGCTGGCGGCAGATTTGCGAGGCCTCGTTGGTAAGGGTCTCGACCTTGGCGCGGGCTTCCTCCGGGCCGCAGATGGACAGGATGGTGGTCTTGCCGCTGTCGGCATCCGCCCCAACAGGTTTCCCTACGGCTTCCTGATCCCCGGAATAGTCCAGGAGGTCGTCCACAATTTGGAAAGTCATGCCGAGCTTTTCCCCGAACTGCCGGATGAGTGCGCGCTGGGCTTTAGTCGCCCCGCCGATGGCCGCGCCCATTTCGAGGGAGGCGCAGAGGAGGGCGGCAGTTTTGTTCCGGTGGATGTATTCCAGGGTGGCGGCATCAGGTTCCTGTCCTTCATTAAGGATGTCTTCCATTTGACCGCCGATCAATTGCTCGCTTCCTGCGGCCTGTCCGAGGATGTTGACGAGGGCACAGGAGATTGCCGGGTGGTTGGTGTATTCCCTGCCAAGCAGGGCGAAGGCATGGGTCAGGAGTGCGTCACCGGCAAGGACGGCGGTGACTTCGTCAAATTGTTTGTGGCAGGAGGGTTTTCCGCGCCGCAAGTTACTGTCGTCCATACAAGGCAAGTCGTCATGAACAAGGGAGTAGCCGTGCAGACATTCTACCGCGACGGCGGCCGGGAGCGGATCAGCCTTAGGACGAAAAGCGTCACAGGCAGCCAGCAGAAGGACAGGGCGCAGGCGCTTGCCCCCACCCTCCATGCTGTAGAGCATGGCGGCATGGAGCCTGGAAGGGCGGGTCCCGGATGGGGGGAGGTGCTTTTGGATGCCCGCTTCGACTTGAAGCCGGTATTGTTCCATTCGGTCTTTGTGCTCCATGGTGTGGGGACGTGCAATTTGGCTTGGATTTTTTTAGGGCGTGGGTATTGGAAGCCAGCTTCTTTTGATCCTGGCAACCCGGAATTGACGGGGTGGCCAAGCAAACCACTTATTTTAAAACCTATCCATAGCCATGCCAACTTACGAATATGTTTGTGACGGGTGTTCCCACGAGTTCGAAATCTTCCAGTCCATGAAGGACAACCGTCTGAAAACCTGCCCAGAATGCGAGGAAGACCGTTTGCGCAGGAAGATAGGTACTGGAGCCGGCATCATCTTCAAAGGGAGCGGTTTTTACGAGACCGACTACAAACGTAACAGCAAGCCAGAAAGCAAGGAGGGCGGAGGGAAGGAGTCTGGCGGATCCGAAGGGTCAGGAAAATCCGAAGGCAGCTCGGGGTCATCGGGTGATTCCAGTTCCGGAAGCAGCTCGAAACCCGATTCGGGAGCCAAGGGTTCGGGCAATTCCAATTCGAATTCCGCTTCTGCGTCCTCTGGAGGGAGCGCCAAGAAGGATTAGGTCAGTTTGCCCCAAAAGCTTGGGGAAACCTTTCGAATCAGCCCCCCGGGTTCCTGTCACCATTCCTAAGAGGGGTTACAGTGCGGTTTGCCCCTTGACAGAGGCTCCGGAGACAAGGCGCATGTCCACACTCTAGCATCATTCGCGCTAAAGTAGTTGGGCTCCAGCGCAAGTTCCCGGATTTTCATCTGCTGGACAGCCTGGAAGGCAGGGCGGACATACATCCTTTCCTCAAAGTTGGCGGAGTCCTTGCCGGCAGTAGGGTCGATGATACCAATTTGGTCAGGACTGATCTTCAAGTTCAGCGGGGTTATTTTGATCTTGTGGGCATTGCCGGTCAAGATGGGGACACCAAAGCTAGCCGAGGCATATTTCCGGGCGGCCAACATGACCATGGGGTCTTCACCGTCCGTAAACAATCCGACGGGGGTGCTCCCCTATGTGGGATTCAAGTTTTTGGACACCAGTATTTGGAGGGAGAGCCATCTCCTGTAGGCTCCAAATTCCTGACAGGGAAAACAAACCCCTTGATTCTTCCTCTTTTCCATCCAAATTCCACCCAGAGACAAGCATGGCAAAGGACGAATCGAAAGGCCGTGGAATTGGCAGCAACCCCAAGATCCCAGAGTTTTACTCTCCCGTACAAGTTGCAAATATCCTGGGGGTTTCAAAGCACGTTGTAGATACCAAGGCCATAAACGGCAAGCTGGCTCCGAAAGGAACAGATGCCGGCGGGAACCCGGCTTTTTACAGATCCCAACTGGAAGGATTTGAAGAAGCCCGCCAGATGTTCGCAAGCCGGTGGGATGAGGAGGCCACCATCCAGCCTGTGCGTCCCTTCAAGTTGGTAGAGCTTTTCGCCGGTGCGGGGGGACTGGCAATCGGGATGGAGATGGCTGGGCTGGAATCCGTCCTTTTGAATGAAATCGACAAACGGGCCTGTGCGACCCTAAGGGCAAACCGGGCAGGATGGAACCTGGTCGAAGGGGATGTGGCAAAAGTGGGTTTCCGCGAATTCGACGGCAGTGCCGATGTCCTCACCGGTGGGTTCCCCTGCCAGGCCTTTTCCTATGCAGGGCAAAGAATGGGATTCAAGGATGCCCGCGGGACTTTGTTCTTCGAGTACGCCCGGGCCGTCACGGAGTGCAACCCGAGGGTCATCCTGGCTGAAAATGTCCGGGGCTTGCTCACCCATGACAAGGGAAGAACGTTCGAGGCGATCAAAAGTGTCTTTGATGAAATCGGCTACCAACTGGTCGAGCCAAGGGTATTGAAGGCAATTTTTTACAAAGTGCCGCAAAAGAGGGAACGATTGTTCTTCGTGGCGGTTCGGAAGGACTTGGCCCGATTCGCAAAGTTCAAGTGGCCTTCCCCATACTACCGGATCCTGGATTTGCGGGACGCCTTTTGCAAAGGGGATTTATATCCAACCGCGGTCCCGCCTTCGCCTGGGAATGAGTATTCCAAGCGTAAAAAGGAAATTATGTCCCATGTGCCCGCCGGGGGATATTGGCGCGACCTTCCGTACGACCTCCAGCGCGAATACATGATGAAGAGTTATTTCCAGGGGGGCGGGAAGACGGGGATGGCACGGCGTTTGGCATGGGATGAACCAAGCCTCACCCTGACTTGCTCCCCCGCCCAGAAACAAACCGAGCGATGCCACCCTTCGGAGACGCGTCCCCTCACAGTTAGGGAATACGCCAGGGTACAAACCTTCCCGGACGACTGGCAATTCAAGGGATCCTTGGTCGCCCAGTACAAGCAGATCGGGAATGCCGTGCCAGTCAACCTCGCCTATGCAGTGGGGCGTTCTGTGGTACGGCTTCTGAACGATTTGGAAGCAGCGTTGGAATCTGGCAAGGCAAGCAAAGTTTACCAAGCTGAAATGGCCTTGGATTAAGCAGCTTCCGGGGAACCGGAAAGTGGCTCTTCTAACAGGTCTCCCACCTTAGCCTCCATCCAAGGGTGATGCCGTATCAGGTGGAGCTTTCCATTCATGTCCTCCCCGATCGCACTGCAACTTTCCACCCAGTCACCAGTATTGTAGTAAGTGATGTCCCCCATGGTGCGGATCGTGGGGTGGTGGATGTGCCCACAAAGGACGCCCTGCACATCGGCTTCCTTTGCGTAGCGGAGGATAGACTCTTCAAAATTGCTGATAAAGTTCACTACGTTCTTCACCTCGTTCTTGATGTAGGCACTCAAGGACCAGTACCCCTTGCCGAGCTTCCGCCGCCACCAATTCACGATCCCGTTCAATCCCATGAGCATTTTGTACCCAACATCCCCGACATGGGCGAGCCAGCCCGCATTCCGGATCACAGAGTCCATCTCATGGCCGTGCATGACTAGGATCTTCCGCCCGTCTACGGTGGTATGGATGTCGTTTGGCCGGATGGTCACATTCCCGAAGTCCCCAAAGAAGTCTACAAGGAACTCATCATGGTTCCCAGGGATGTAGATGACCTCCGTCCCTTTTCGAGCCATCCGAAGTAGTTTCTGAACCACGTCGTTATGGTATTGGGGCCAATGGATCCCCCTTCGCAAAGCCCAAATGTCAATGATGTCGCCGACTAGGTAGAGCTTGTTACATTCGGACTCCTTGATGAACTCCAACAAGGCCTCGGCCTGGCAGCCTTTGGTGCCTAAGTGGACATCAGAAATCCACAGGGTTCGGTAGTTTTTCATGGGTGCAACTGGATTTAATTTCCAGCGGATTATCCCTGAACATGGAAAAAGAACCATGACAGGGTGGTGACGTTTTGCTGACGCCCTTGAATTTGGCATTGAACGAAAAAGGGAAGGCCATTTTCTATTCAGACTTCCGTGCCCAGCTCACCACCCGATCCCTTCCTTTCCCTTGCCAGCCTGAGTTGGCAAGAGGGCCTGCAAAATTGGGTCGCAATAGGATTACCTGCAGCGCTATTTGCCCTCGCATGGGCCTACCGAGGGAAACCTGGGGCGATCACCGTCCGGATCATATGCCTGCTGTCCAAACTCCTGGCCGTCGCCCTCTTGCTGATGTGCATACTGGAACCGCGCTGGATGAGGAAAACCGTCTTGCCCCGGGCAAATTCCATCGCAATCGTCCTGGACAACAGTGACAGCCTAAACATCCCAGGCGGGACAGATGGCCAAACCCGGTTGGAAATGGCCAGAAATGCACTGGCCATAGCCGAGGGTTCCAATGGCTGGATCCCCCCATTGGAGAAAGATTTCCAGATCCAGCGTTTTGTCCTGGGCAGCCAGCTTACCCCCTTGACTTCTTTTGAAGGTGCTATGCCTCCCTCGGCAACGTCTTCCCAACTCCATTCTACCCTTCGGCAACTCCAAACCCGCTTTTCCCGGCAATCCCTCGCCGCAGTAATCCTAATATCCGACGGTCAGTCCACCCAACCTACCGGGGAACCGATGCCGGAAGGTTTCCCGCCGGTGTACACGATCCTTCCCACCCCCGCCCCCCCGCCACCGGATTTGGCCATACAGGATGTCCACATTACCCAAAGCCAGTTCGAAGATGCCCCCGTCACTGTGGAAGCCCATCTGAAAACCCAAGGATTTGAAGGGCGCACCATCTCCCTCAATCTCCTGGATCCTGCCGGGGAAACCGTCCAATCCGAAACCCGCGAACTTCCAGCACAGCCCACCACCCCGACGGTCAAATTTCAGTTCAATCCCAAAACCACGGGGCTCGCATTCTACCAACTACAAATCCAGGAAAAAACGGGGGAGGATGGAGAACCCCTGGCAGAGGCGACAGATACAAACAACCGTCGTGTACTGGCAGTCCACCAGCCTTCCCAACCCTTCCGCATCCTTTACCTGGCCGGAAGGCCGAATTGGGAATACAAATTCCTACGGCGGGCATTGGAGGAGGAAGACAAGATGCATTTGGTCGGCCTGATCCGGGTCGCAAGAAAAGAAGCACGCTTTGAATTCCGTGGCCGTACCGGAGAATCCAGCAACCCCCTTTTCCGTGGCTTCAAGGACCAAAATGACGGCGAAGAAGAGCAGTATGACGAGCCTGTCCTGATCCGCCTGAATACAAGGGACAAGGACGAACTCCTCGACGGCTTCCCCGACACTGCCGAAGGACTCTACCCTTACCACGCCATCATCCTGGATGACATCGAGTCCAGCTTCTTTTCCCGCCAACAACACAGCCTGTTGGACAAATTTGTGTCCGAAAGGGGCGGAGGGCTGCTCATGTTAGGAGGCCAGGAGACCTACCAAGAAGGCGGTTACCAAAAGACACCGATCGGCAACATCCTCCCTGTTTACCTAGGGGCTTCCACCCAGGCCACTTTTGGAACAGGCCAACCCGCTAGCAAATGGGGTCTCACAAGGGAAGGCTGGCTCACGCCTTGGGCGCGCCTACGCAATAAGGAGGTAGACGAGAAAAAGGTACAAGCTGAAATCCCGCCCTTTCTTGTCTACAATCCAAGCAATGGCCTCAAACCCGGCTCTACCCTCATCGCCTCGCTAGCTACTCCTGCAAACCCCACGGAGCCAAAACTTCCAGCCCTGGTCGAGCAACGCCTGGGCAAAGGGCGCGTCCTCTCCATCCTCGTCGGCGACCTCTGGCGCTGGGCAATGAAAGACGCAGAAACCCAACCCGAGCACCAGAAGTTTTGGCGCCAAACCCTGCGCCATCTCCTCGCGGATGTCCCCGAACCCACAACCCTCCAGATCCAACCTTCAGAAGACCCGTTTGATCCAGCTGTCCGAATTATGTTCACAGCGAGATCAAATGAATTCATCCCCCTCGAAAACGCTAAGCCCGAGCTCCGCCTCACCTCCCCGGACGGGAAGGAATCCCTCCTCCCCCTGGAATCTTCAGGTACGGAAGCAGCAACCTGGAGCACCAAATACCTGCCGATGCAAACCGGAGCCTACAATGTCAAATCCACCCTCTACGGAAGCGATGGCAAGACACTCCTCGGGACAATCAAATCCGGTTGGGTTACCCACCACCCTTCGGCCGAGCATAGGGACCACACCGCCAACACCGCTTATCTCCAAAAACTGGCCGCCCAAACCAAAGGGGATTACCTACAATTGGAAGGGCTCCCCGCACTCGCCAAAAAGCTCCCTGAGCTTCAAGCCCCCGTCATGCACGAATGGAGCAAACCACTTTGGCACAACCCCTGGGTACTCGCCCTCGTCATCAGCCTCCTCGCAGCAGAGTGGGCACTCAGGAAAAAGCACCAACTGGCATGAGCAGGAAAATATCCAAAATCCCAAGCAACCGCTTACCCTTACGGATTCGGCATATCCTCTTCTTGGCGATCTTCCCCCTCGTGGCCAACGCACAAACCCCACCCGACATCGCCATCCTCCAGGGAGCACCTGGGGAAGAAAAGTATGAAAAGTTGTTCAAGGGCTGGGCAGAGAATTTCCAGGCGGCCTGTAAAGAAGCAGGCCGGCCCGTCATCCGCATCCACGAGCCGCAAGCCGGGATGGCTCCCAAGTTCTTACTCCACGATTGGCTCGACAAACAAGCCGCCTCCAAATCACAAACCCCCTTGTGGGTCTTCTTCGTCGGGCACGGCACCTATGACGGCGAATCCGCAAAGTTCAACTTTCACGGCCCGGACGTATCGGCAGAAGAACTCAGAGGGTGGCTTGAGCCACTCAAAAACCGAACCGTCCTGCTCATCAATACAGCTTCCTCCAGCGCCCCATTCCTTACCAAGCTCTCCGCCCCGGGCCGCATCATCATGACCGCCACCCGTTCAGGATCTGAATACAACGCCACCCAACTGGCGAACTATCTTTCCAAGAACATTGCCAACCCCGCCGCTGACCTCGACCAAGATGGCCAGACCTCCCTCCTCGAAGCCTGGCTCCACTCCAACCGGGAGCTTGCCGACCACTACAAAAAGGAGAACCGCATCCAGACGGAGCATTCCCTCCTGGACGACAATGCCGACGCCAGGGGCACCGAGCCCACCGCTTTCACCGGTATCCTACCCAACTTCAAGCCAGGCCAGAAGACGGAGCCGGACGGGTACCGCGCTCACCAATTCCACCTCGTTCCTTCCGAACAGGAGAACCGGCTATCCCGGGAACAAAAGGAATCCAGGGATGCCCTCGAACTGAAAATCCACAGGCTCCGCCGGAATAAGGCCTCCCTCCAGGAGGATGAATACTACGAAAAACTCGAGGTACTCCTACGCAAGTTAGGCGACGTCTATCTTGGCGGGAAGCAATGAATATCCGATAAGGGCGGAACGGTGCATCCACCGATGCGAATTACGCCATCCCCAAGGCAAGGAAAGTAGGGTGTGGGTATAGGAATAAAACCCTTGCCTCAGGAAATGACGATCTTCACTCCGGAATCAAGTTGCAGGGAATCTCGGGCCGAACCGCCGCATACGGAGAGTTCGAGCAGGCCGTCGCTGTTTACGATTGCAAGCCTTTCGCCTTCCCGGACCGCTGCATAATGCGTGACCAGCGGGAATTGGTGCCGGTTGCACTCGATCGTGAAGGTCTCGTTGGGAAGCTCCTGGATGTCGCAGACCCGAAGGTTCGAGATCGCATTGCCAAACTGGTCGAAGTGGAGGATCTGTCCGGTGGCTTGGTTGCGGCTGTGAACGGGTTGGGGTAGGTTCAACCCTTGCGCGCTGGCGACAGGCCGGGCCATTTCCACAGGTTTGATCCCGTTGGCGAGGCAAGCCGCGGCAGGTGCGAACAAGTGCAGCCCGTCAAAACTTTGGTGGGCTTGCCACCATTGGGTCTCCCTTTTCAACTCGTAGACGACCGGGGATTCCAACTTTTCCAACAAGAGGGAAAAGATGCCGTTATCCGGCCCGACCAACCATTGGTTGCCCGTGTAAACAAGCAAGGGGACGCGGGAAGAACCTACGCCGGGGTCAACGACAGCGATATGGATCGTGCCGTCAGGGAACTGTGGGACGCTGCGGCGCAAGCACCAAGCGGCTTCCTCACAATTTTGGGGGTGGATGTCATGGGTTATGTCCACAATCTGGACACCTGGGCTCATGGACAGCAGCCGGCCTTTCATTGCGCCTGAGGGCTATATCACCCCCAAGCTGCAGCTGCA
>JAYPDO010000003.1:65158-65470 GCA_038125285.1 Opitutia bacterium | reverse complement strand
TGTCTTGGAATTGGCGGGGTAGGAGCGGGGTGCCGGTTGTTAGTTGGGAGAGGGTTTGGGCGATGTGGGGGTTTTGGCCAGCTAGGTCTAGGAAGAGGTCCTTCATGCCGAGGAGGGTGTAGCGGCGGGCAAGGATGTCGGGGGCAGGGAGCGTGGACTTGGGGGCGGTTTGGGCGAAGGTGCCTTGGGCTTGGAGGATTTTTTTGTGGAAGGGGTTGTTGGCCCCGGGGAGTTGGAAAAGTTGGAGGGACTCCATGGCGCGGGTCATGGCGACGTAATAGAGGCGGCGTTCGTCTTCGAGGTGTTTTTGGG
>JAYPDO010000003.1:39943-65148 GCA_038125285.1 Opitutia bacterium | reverse complement strand
TCTTCGTCGTGCTAGGGGGGCGACTCCCAGGCGCGCTCGTCGGCTGCGTCGTTTGTGTATTCGAGGCCTTTTGCGCCGTGGGCGGTTCCGATGTGGATGCCTTGGCCAAGGAGCAGGTCTTTGCGTTGGAGGAGGAGGGCGGTGTGGAGGTAGTCTGTGAAGTCGTCGACCAGGAGCGGGGCGTCGCCAGCTTCGTCGTGCCAATTGCCGATGATTTGGTGGAGAAGCTGGAGCCAGGGATTGTGGGCGGGAGGATCCTGGAGAAGGAGGTCGTGGATTTCTACTGCAGTGGCTGCCGTGCCTTTTCGGGACTGGAGGGTTTGGAGGGCGTTTTGGAATTCGCGGATGCGGTGGAGCGGGAGCGTGTCTTCGTATCCACAAGCCCAGCGGACGGGGAGGCGATTGGTTTCCAGCCAGGCGCGGACGGGATGGAGTTGGGTGCGGTTGCGACCGAGGATGGCGGTATGGGGGAGGTCTTCCGGGGGGAGGAGCTGGAGTTCTTTTAGGAGGGCGGAGGCTTGGTGGGCAACGTTTTCGGCTTGTAGGATGCGGGCAGGCGCGCCAGGGGGATCTTCGCGACGGGCGTGGTTGATGCGGATGGGTTCGTCCGCCTTCATGCGGTCATGGTTATCAGAGATGAGAGTGTTGGCTGCGTGGATGATGTTTTGGGTGGATCGGTAATTTTCGACGAGGTGTTGGATTTTGGCGTCGTAGTCTTCCTGGAAGTTGCGGATGAAGCGGGTGCTGGTGTCGCGAAATGCGTAGATGTTTTGGTCGTCGTCACCGACGGCGAGAATGGAGAGTTTGGTGTCGGGGTTGTCGCGGGTGCGTCCGGCAATGGCGGAGACAAGGTCGTATTGGGCTTGGTCGATGTCTTGGTACTCGTCAATGAGGATGTGGCTCCAGTTGCCGACCAGGGAGTGGAGGATTTGGCCGTCGCTTAGGCCTGCGATTTCTTGGCCTCCGTTGAGTAGCTGGGTGGCTTTGGAGAGGATGGCTTCGAAGTCTGGCGGGGTGTCGCCTTTGCGGTAGGCTTCGGCAGGGGAGATGCCGAGGAGGCGCATGGCGAGGGAGTGGAATGTGGCGATGGTGATGCCCCGCGCGTCCGGGCCGGCGAGATCCCGGATCCTGCGGCGGAGGGTGCTGGCTGCGGAGCGGTTGTAGCAGAGGACAAGGATTCGCCGGGCGGGTATCCGGTCGACGCAGAGGAGGTGGGCGCAGCGGTGGGCGACTGTGCGGCTCTTTCCTGAACCTGGCCCGGCCAGGATGAGGAGGTTGGTATCCCCGGGTTCGCAGACGATAGCTTGTTGGTAGGGGTTGCGGAGGCTTTCAACGATCCTGGCGTAGGTGGCTTCGCTGAGGGCTTGGCAGATGAGGTCTTGGCGGCCTTTGAAGTGCTTTTGGATGAAGTCGGCCTTCTCCATGGTAAAGTAGTCCAGCACGAAGGCGATGGCATCCTGGATGGCCTTGGCCCCGAGTTGGGCGTATTCGGCCATGACATGGATCTGGAGGTTTTTTTCTTGGTAGTGGATTTCGAGGGGTTGGTGGTCGGCTTTGTTGTATTGTCTACGGTTGCTGGGTTCGATAAGGTCGAGGCGCATGGCCTGGGTGATAAGGGCGCGGCCATTTTCAAGTCGGATGATGCGGCTTTCGTGGAGGTAGCGCAGGCCGTGTTCGATGGCTTCGTGGAATTTGTCCTGGCGGATTTGGACGCGGGTTTCGAGGTCGCCCAGGAGGCCGTCGATGAGTTCGGATTCTTCGAAATCCACTTCGACATGGGCGGATGGTGCTGTGCCGGCAGGGATTTTGGTGTGGAGGGTGTCGAGGATGTTTTGGGCGACGAGAAGGCGTTTTTCGGATAAACTTTGGATGTCCTGCCACGATCTCTGGAGTTTGACTTGGTAGCGGCCTTGGCCGAGGGATTTTGGGAGGAGGCTGCCGTTTTCACCAGCCAGGCCAGTGCCGTCGAGCCGGAGGATTTCGAGGAGGCGGTGGATTTGTTCGGGGATGCAGTTCTGGAAGCCTTCTTGCTGGAGGCGGGTGGTGAGGTTGTTGACGTGGAGGGGGTAGGTGTCGCCTATGGCTGCATCCGGGGCGAGTTCTTGGAGGAACCGCAAGAGGGTGCCTTCCATTTGGCGGAGGATTTGGAAGGTTTTTTTCGAACTGTTGGCGACCCCATGCCGTAGGGTGGCGGAGTAGAGGGTGTCCTTCTTGATGAGCCGGACTTGGGGGCTGGCCATCTGGTTGAGGATTTTGAAGACCGTCACCGCGGGGTCTGGGGGTGGGGAGTCCTCGGTCTCCTTTTTGACGAGGGGAACCAGCTCGGGAAGGTAGACAAAGTCTTCGGCGGCAGGGCGGATCTCTTTGGGGAGGTTCAGGAATGTGCGGTAGATGGCGACCCATGCTTTTTCTGCTGCCGGATGGAGATTTTGGCGGCGGATGATCCTCATGGCCTCCTCCATGGTCGGAATGAGGGGGACTCCTTGGAAGAGGCGGTTTTGGTTTTCATTCCGTTCAAGGAAACGGGTGTGCTCCAGGTTGGCCAGGGCGGTGTAGACCTTGGTGGTGCGTTGCTCTTTGCTTTCGTCTTCGAAGGAAGTGTGGATGTCCCGCAGGATTTGCTCGGAACTGAGGTAGGCATGCGGGATATCGGCTTGTCTCGATTTGGGATTGGACCAGATCTCCGTGCGGACACCTTTGAGGATGTTGCGGATGTCGAACCGGCTGATCCTGCCCATGGCGTCGAGGGAGAATTGCAGGTCTATGTCGCCTCCTTTTTCCATGTCCCCAGGGTTGTAGAGGAGGACGCACATGGCGGGGAGTTGGTCGCGGCCACCCCGGCCGGCTTCCTGGATGTAGTTTTCGAGGGAGCCGGGGATGTCGGTGTGGATGACAAGGCGGATGTCGGGTTTGTCGACGCCCATGCCGAAGGCGTTGGTGGCGCAGATGATGTGGATGTCCCCCCGGTTGAAGCCTTCAAGTACTTCGGTTTTGCGGTCGGGGGTGAGGCCGGCGTGGAAGTAGTCGGCGGCCCAACCTTGTTGAAGGAGGCGTCCGGCCATCTCCCGTGCATTTTTCCGGGTCGCGCAAAAGACGACAGCGCCGCCGTCTTCCTTCGAGGGGACTAGTGCCGAGAGGTATTCATGGATGACGGTTGGCTTTTCGTACTCTTTGACGAGGCGGACGGTGTACTCGAGGTTGGTGCGCTCGGTGCCGCCGTCGAATTCTTCGAGTTCGATGCCGAGTTGGGTTTGGAAATAGTGGATGAGTTCTTCTTTGACGTCTTGTTTTGCAGTGGCTGTAAAACAGGCGATGGGCGGCGGTTTTTCGAGGCCTTGGGTCGTGGTGAGTTCACGGATGAAGCGGCCTGCGAAGAGGTAGTCCGGGCGGAAGTCGTGCCCCCATTTGGAGAGGCAGTGGGCTTCGTCGAAGACCCAGCAACCGATCTCGCGCTTGGAGATGGCGTCACGAAAATGTTTGTTGCGGAGTTGCTCAGGGGAAACGTAGAGGAGGGCGGTATCGCCTAGGATGATTTTCTCGTAGGAGGCACCGCGTTCCGGGAGGGTTTGGAGGCCGTTGATGGAGTCGATGGCGGAGTGCATCCCGGTGAGGCGGCGGAGGTTGTCCACCTGGTCCTTCATCAAGGCTTGGAGAGGGGAGACGACGATGGTGAGGGAGCCGCGCCGTTTGTGGCGGACAAGGGCGGGGAGTTGGAAGCCGAGGGATTTGCCGCCGCCGGTGGGGAGAATGGCAAGGAGGGATTTGTCTTGCATCCCGGCTTGGACGATGGCGTCTTGCAGGGAGCTGCCGTCCGGCGCGGGCGGGTCTGGGCGGAAATCTTTAAATCCGAAATAGGCTTGGAGTTGGGTTTGGGGGCTGTGCGTAGTGCGGCACCAAATACAGGAAGGGTCTTTACAGGGGACGTCCCGGAGGCCGTGCAGGATTTCGGAAAGCCTGGGGAATTTGTGGGTTACCCAATGGGGGATGACGGAATTAGCCCCTGCAACCCGGAGCCATGCGAGTGCGTAGGCCAGTTGCGGGTGGGGGAAATCCTGTTTGCCGAGGTATTCCTCCGTGGCGGGCTGGCAGGCCAAGCCTTTGGTTTCATCGGCAAAGGTTTCTTTCCATTGGCCTGGTTTGGCGGCATGGATGCCCAAATAATCGAACAACTGGCTTGTCCCGAGTTGGACCAGGGGCGGGTTAGGAAGGGAAACCAAGCATTGGCGGTAGAATGTAGGGATGCCCGGGCTGGTTTCCTGGAGGCTGACCAGGGCTTTGGATTCGTCGGCGAGGAGTTGGGCGCAAAGTCGGCAGTCGGCAACTGGGTCGTTCAACGAGTCGCGGACGATCTTGTAGTCCTTGAGGAGTTTGTGGTAGGGGTTTTCCGGGAAGCAGAGAGGGGAGAGCAGGAGGGTGTCGAGGATGGGGAGCCTGAGGACAGGGTGCTGGGGCCGGGCTTTGAGGAGGAGGGGAAGATCGTGGGCGGCCAGGTTGTGGCCAACGACAATCCCTGCACTTCCTGCAAAGTCCGCCAGGTCGGCCAGGGTTTTGGCGTTCCCCCCTTTGGCATGGAACTGCTGGTCGCCGAGTGTTGCGCCAATTTCCGAAATATAGCCGTTCCGGGTGGTCTCCAGGTCGAGGAAGAGGAGATTGGGAGGGATTCCAGGCATTCAGGCTGGAGAGCCTTGTTTGCTCTTTTTGTCCTGAAGGCAAGCACACAATTCAAAGCGTGCCTAAGATGCCGTAGGACTTGAGCCTCAGCTTGGCTCTTGACCTCCCTGGGGCAAACCAACAAGACAGCAATGGTATGATCATCCTAGGACTCAACCACGGCGAAATAAACTCCTCCGCCGCCCTTTACAAGGACGGGAAGATCCTGGCCGGGGCACCGGAGGAAAGGTTTAACCGGAACAAAAGGTCCAAGGACTTCCCGGCCAAGGCCGTCCAGTATTGCCTGGATTTTGCGGGGATCGGTTTTGGGGACGTTGACTATGTCGCCCAGGCCTGGAACCCGGGCGCGGGTTGGATGAAGTTCAACCCCCTGGTGTCCGCGACAAGGATCAAAAGGGAGGACTATTTTTATTCCGTTCCCGACCATCTTTATAACTTGGCCGGGCGCAGTCCCAAGGACTGGGTGAGGATGGACTTTCCAGAGGGCGGAAATCTTCCCCCCATCTACTACATCCAGCACCACCGTACCCACGCCGCCAACGCATTTTTCCTTTCTCCTTTCGAAGAGGCGGCATTCCTGACTGCAGACTGGAGGGGGGAATTCGAATGCATGACCATGGGAAAAGGGAGCGGGAATACCCTCGAGACCTTCTCCTCCCAACTCTTCCCCCATTCCCTTGGCATGTTTTACGGGACGTTCACCGAGCTCCTGGGCTACCGGCCGGATTCAGACGAGTGGAAGGTCATGGCCCTCTCCGCATACGACATAGATTGCGAAGACTTGGCCGCAAAGATCCGGGGCACAGTCAAACTTTGCGACAGCGGCCTCTTCGAGCTTGACCAATCCTACTACAAAGGAGCGGTCTACAACCAGCCAAAGTTTTATACACATAAATTAGTCAACTTGTTGGGGGGTAGGGAAGGCGTGCCCCATGCCGAGCCCGACGAATGGTATATCCGGGTGGCCAAGGCCATGCAGAAGGTTTCGGAGGAAATCGCTACCCACTCCCTGAGGCATTTGCACAGCGTAACCGGGAGCAAGAATGTGGTTCTTAGCGGCGGTTTCTACATGAACTCGGTCTACAATGGGAAACTCCTGGACCAAACCCCTTTTGAAAACTGCTACGTTTCCTACGCACCGGCAGATTTGGGAAACAGCATGGGGGCTGCCCTTTACCTGGCGCACTGCCTGAAAGGGCAAGACCGGGACTACTCCTTCAACTCCAGCTTCATCGGCCCGGAGTATACGGACGACCAGATCCGGCAAGCCCTGGAACGGCGGAAAATCCGCCATACCGAACTAGCGGATCCCTGTGCTGACATCGCCAGGCTCATTACCTCCGGTGAAGTCGTCGCCCATTTCAACGGACGGATGGAGTTCGGGGAACGCGCATTGGGCAACCGTTCCATCCTTGGGGATCCTCGCGACGCAGGGATCAAGGACAAGATCAACAGCATCATCAAGTACCGGGAAGGCTACCGGCCTTTTGCCCCGGCCGTCCCCTTCGACAGGGCTCCGGAATACTTTGAAGTGGGGGAAGGCTACGAATGCCATTTCATGGAGAAGGTCGTCCAAGTGCGCGCGGAATTCCGTGAAAAACTGCCAGGGATCACCCATGTGGACGGCTCCGGTAGGCTCCAGACCGTGAAGCGGGAGCACAACCCGCGCTTCCATGACCTCATTGTGGAAACGGGCAAATTATCAGGATTCCCGATGGTACTGAACACATCCTTCAACATCAACGGGGAGCCGATCGTCCAATCCCCTGACGATGCATTGAACACTTTCTTCAACAGTGGCCTTACCCACCTTGTCCTTGGGAAATACCTGGTAACCAAGGACTGATGCGGAGCCGGGGAACTGCTGGGCTTCAGGCCAACAACCGCTCCAGCTTCCCCGCGTCCTCCGGGGTGTCCACGCCCAAGGTTTTTTGGGTGGTGATCCCGACTGCGATCCGATGGCCGCTTTCCAAGGCCCGGAGTTGCTCCAACATCTCCACTTTTTCGAGCTGTCCCTGGGGAAGGTGGGAAAATTTTTCTAGGTAACCCCTTTTGTAGGCATACACCCCCATGTGGTGGTAGCAGGAAACCTCCTTGAACCAGGATGAGGGAATAGGTGGTTGCAGCCCACGGGGAAAGGGGATCGGCGCACGGGAAAAATACAGGGCGTTCCCTTTTTCGTCCAGGACGGCCTTCACGCAGTTCGGGTTCCGGAAATCCTCCTCTTTTTCAAAGGGGAAGACTAGGGTCGCCATGTCCGCCTTTCCGTGGATCAAGTCATCAAGCATCTGGATTTGCGCACCCTGCACCAAGGGTTCGTCAGCCTGGACGTTAAGGACATGGGCTGCCTTGAGGGTATTGTTCACTTCGGCGATCCTGTCCGTACCGGTGGCATGGTTCCCGGTCGTGCGGATGGCATTGTAACCGGCGTCTTTGAGGACGGTCTCCAGTTCTTCGTCCTCCACTGCGAAGTAAGTCGGGATTCCCGGTGCCTCCCGGGCCAGTTGTTCCGCCGTCCACAGGATCAGGGGTTTGCCATGGATCTTGTGGAGGAGTTTGTTCGGGAAACGTACGGAGCGGAGCCGGGCCGGGACGATGATGGCTGTATCCATGGGTTTCTTATACTAGGAAGCGGTTCCCCCTGTCTAGGAAACCGCTTCCGGAAAACGTACTGTATATCCGGATTATTCGCCGACAGCAAAGCGGGCAAACCTGCGGATGATGAGGTTTTCCCCGGTTGCAGCGATCTTGGCGGTAAGGAGATCCTTGATGGTTTGCTCCGGGTCTTTGACGAAAGGTTGCTCCATGAGGCACACTTGGGAGTAGTATTTGCTCAACTTGCCCTCGACAATCTTTTGGATGGCTTGGGCTGGCTTGCCTTCGGCTTGGGCGGTGGCAATTTCCTTTTCCTTCTCGATGTCCGCCTCCGGGACTTCTTCACGGGAAACGCAAGTCGGGGCCGAGGCCGCGATGTGGAGGCAAATATCGCGCGCGAAGGCTTTGAATTCCTCGTTCTTTGCAACAAAGTCCGTTTCGCAATTGATTTCTAGCATGACTCCGACTTTACCACCGGTGTGGATGTAGGTCTCGATCAAGCCGTCACTGGCATCCCGGCCAGCTTTTTTAGCTGCCGTGGCGACCCCTTTTTTGCGTAGGTAGTCGACTGCGGCATCGAAGTCGGCATCAGTCTCTGTGAGGGCTTTTTTGCAGTCCATGAGACCGGCGCCGGTCTTGGCGCGGAGTTCTGCAACCATTTTTGCTGTGATGTCAGCCATTTTGTTTCGGATGGTTTGTGGTTTGGTGTTTGGGCAAAATTCAGGATTTCGCTTCGTCTTCCTTGGCTTCTTCCTCTGGAGCTTCGGCCTCAGCGGCTGCAGGGGCCTGTTCTTCAGCGACAGGCTCAGGAGCCGGGGCAGGTTCGACGGCAGGGATGTCATCCTTGTCTACGATTTCTTCGTAGCCTTCGGGCAGGGTAACTTCCAGGTCTTCGGTCTCGTCCCCGAAGTCGGAACGGATGATCGGGGTGATTCCGGCCTGGACGGATTGGATCTCTTGGCGGGATTTTCCTTCCTGGATGGCCTCTGTGATGACCTCGGCGATGATGCGGATGGATTTGGTGGCGTCATCGTTCCCGGGGATGGGGTAGGTCACGTAGGTGGGATCGGAATTGGTGTCGACAAGGCCGATGCAGGGGATGTTGAGGCGGTTGGCTTCCCGGACAGCGATTTCCTCATGGTTAACGTCGATGACAAATATGGCGGCAGGCAACCCGTCGGTTTCAAGGAGCCCTTCGAAGTTGCGGTTCATGCGTGACATCTGGTGTTTGATGGAGGCCGCTTCCTTGCCGGGGAGCTTGTCCAGGCTACCGTCCTCTTCCATTTTGAGGTACTTTTTGTACTTTTGGAGGCTGGTCTTGACGGTGGCGAAATTGGTCAGTGTGCCGCCCATCCAGCGGTTCACACAAAAGGGCATATTCACCGAGTTGGCCGCTTCCCGGATGATTTCCTGGGATTGCTTTTTGGTTGCTACGAAGAGGACCTTGCCTCCTGCGGCAACCGTCTCTTCAACGAACTTGGCGGCTTCAGCCAGGAGTTCGTAGGTGCGTTCAAGGTTGATTATGGATACACCGTGCCGGTGGTCGAAGAGGAAGGGTTTGCACCGTGGGTTCCACCGTTTGATTTGGTGGCCAAAGTGTACGCCGGCATCGAGGAGGTCCTTGAGTGCGATGTTCATGATTTTTTAGTCCAAAGCCCCCGGGGCTCTTCCAAGGCGGGGGAGAAATGGGATTTTCTTAGGGGTTTATTCGGGTTTTAGAGTTAGATTGGTTCCCATGTTTTACTCTAGCTGGGAGGCCGGGCAAAAAATGGAGCGCAAGTTACTATTTAGCTCGGAAGTGTTGGCAAGTGGATAATACCTTTTTTTCCTGGTCGTGTGTGACCAGTCCTCCGTTGCTTCTCCTTCCTGTGGACGGGTTGCCGGCTGCTTGTCAGCAGGACGGGGCAAGTTCCCTGAGGTAATCCCAACTGTAGAGGCCGGTGCCATGCCCGTCACTAAATTGGAAGCGGACGGCATAATTCCCTACAAATTCCCAGCCGGTGACCGTGACACCAGGAAAATCCATGGGTCCGTGCCCCCCATGGCGGTTCCCAAGGATGTCCACTTCCCCACGGGTTTCGGCGCTGGGCGAGTTGGCACGAAGGTAGGCCATGGGAAAGTAGGATTCCTTCCCGTCTGCCCAAGCGACTGCGATTTCCTCCCCGATGGCCTGGATGTTCTTAGGGGGTTGCATGGGTCAGGCCCTTACGTCTAAGTTGGGGGTTCCAGTGCTTGTGGTTGGTTGGGCTGTGTTGTAAGCTGTTGGGAAGGAGCCTTTGGCCGCAGTCTCTGCAGACAAGGGTAACGTGGCACCAGGGTTCCCTTCGCCCATGTCGATTTTCGGGGGAGGGGTATAGGCTTTGGTAACGATCCCGGAAGGTTCTGGGGTGGTATTTGCCTTGGAGTCCTTGGCAATGTTGACCAATGCAGGGTTTTCCAAGCTTCCCCCGGAGCGCAATGGCCGATAATCCCATGCTTTGGCCTCCTGCTTCTTGCGTTCCCTGATGATCATGGACAATTGCTTCTGCTGTTCCTTGCGCTCCTTGATCTTTTCTTCGATTTCCTCCTGGCTTAAGCCGTAGGATTCCTCTGCTTCTGGGCTGAAGTCGATGTCATCCAGTTCGTCCAGGATATCGGAAGATTGGTCGGGTGCACGGGTGGGGATCCCGAAAGCCCCTGCCCTGGTGCCTTCCAGCTCGGCCTTCCCCTCCAGGTAGGATACGTCCTTGCTGGACTTGGTGTAATATTTGTTGAGGAGGGTACTGTCGGATACCGGCGGGATGTAGGTATTGAGTTCTTCGGCCATCTGCCTGTGGGGGTTAAAGTGGTAGTTGGGAGGCTTGGTACATGGGTGGACTTTCCGTTACTTAGCAGGTTTCGAGCCAAGTCAATCGCGGGTACCAAGCCCTGTCCGGGGCAGCAAATTTAGCTGTCCAGGGTTTTTCGTTTGCAGGGGCGCGGGGATCAGTTTTACGCAATGGGCATGGATGCTGAGGCACTGATAGTAAAATATGAATCCGTGGGGCAGGGGCAGGTTTTCCGCTTTTTCGAGGAGTTGGATCATGAGGGGAAGGAAGCCTTGCTCGAACAGGCTGGCTCGATCGACTTGGGTGAAATTGGCAACCTGTACTCTTCATGGAAAGGGCATGCTTGCCGTACTGTTGACTTTGGCGGTTTGGAACCTGCGCCTTATGTACCCCACTGGCGTTCTCCCTATGGCGATCCAGGCTCCTGGGCAAGAGCCAAGGAAACCGGTATGCAGGCCTTGGCGGATGGCAAGGTTGCCGCATTCACCGTGGCAGGTGGCCAAGGGACGAGGCTGGGTTTTGACGCGCCCAAGGGCACGTTCCCAGTTACTCCTGTGCTCAACAAATCCCTCTTCCAAGTCTTCGCAGAGAAAATCAAGGCGGTGGGCAACGATTGCGGCCAACCAATCGAATGGCTAGTCATGACCAGCCAGGATAACGATGCGGACACCCGAAGTTTTTTCCTCCAAAATAGCTTTTTCGGCCTGGAGGAAGGGCAAGTCTACTTCTTTACCCAAGGTCTTATGCCCGTAGTGGACAAGGACGGGAAGATCCTTCTTTCGGGCAAAGGGAAAATCGCCATGAGCCCGGATGGTCACGGGGGATCCTTGAGGGCGTTGGCAAGGAGCGGGCACCTCTCGAGGCTCAAGGAAAAGGGTGTGGAAATGATCTCCTATTTCCAAGTGGACAACCCGCTTGCCCAGTGTATCGACCCGGAGTTCGTAGGGTTCCACATCATGGAAGGAGCGGAAATCTCCAGCAAAATGATCCTCAAGGCTTACCCCCTTGAGAAAGTGGGGCATTTCTGCATCCAGGATGGCAAACAAGTGGTCATTGAATACAGCGACCTGCCTGCGGAGATGCAGGAGGAAACCCTGGAAGACGGCAGCCTCCGGTTCCGCGCAGGGAGCATTGCCATCCACATCATCGGGCTGGATTTTGCCAACCGGCTAGGGGAAGGAAAGGATACCGCCCTCGCGTTGCCATTCCATTTTGCCAATAAAAAAGTGCCTTTCCTGGACGATGTGGGTAACCTTGTGGAGCCGGAAGAACCGAATGGGGTAAAGTTTGAAATGTTTATTTTTGATGCCCTTCCTTTGGCCAAACGGGCCGTGATCGTCGAAACCCGGAGGGAAGACGAATTCAGCCCGGTGAAAAATGCTGAGGGGAAGGATTCCCCTGCCACTTGTAAGGCGGACCAGTCCAAGCAACACATGCGGTGGCTTGCGCTGGCAGGGGAAACTACGGCAGGTATGGAAACCGTTGAAATCAGCCCCCTATTTGCACACAACCAGGAAATATTTATTGAAAGATGGGCTGCCCTTGGCACCAAGCCAACCCTGGTAAACAACCTCTACATCCAATGACCCAATCCCTCATCCAAACTATCGAAGCACTCCCTGCCCAGGGAGGCCCGTTGCTCGAATCGGCCCGTGAAAACCTCCTTCTCTGGCTCAAGGGAGAATTTTTGCCTGTATGGGCGGAGAGAAGCCTCCAGGAGCTGGTCGGGGAGGATGCTTGGGAGGAGTTGAATGACCGGTTTTTTAGGACCCTGGCTTTCGGCACTGGCGGGATGCGGGGACGGACGGTTGGGAAAGTCGCCAGCAGAATCGAGGCTGGGGAAAGGAAGGAACCCGCCTATCCTGCGGTCGGCTCGAACTACCTGAACGACTTCAATGTAGTCAAGGCCACAATCGGCTTGTTTCGCTATGTCACCGGCTACCTCCAGGATGAAGGCCGGGGATATGAAATGCCCAGGCTGGCCATTGCCCACGATGTACGCTATTTCTCGCGGCACTTTTGTGAATTGGCGGCCTCTACATGGGGGCAACTTGGGGGGGGCGCCCAAATTTTCGAAGGCCCCCGCTCCACCCCGCAACTTAGCTTCACCGTGCGTTATACCGGTGCCCATGCCGGGATCGTTATTACGGCCAGCCACAATCCTCCCCACGACAATGGGTACAAGGTCTACTTCGAGGATGGTGCCCAGGTCGTGCCGCCCCATGCGTCAGGGATTGTGGATCAAGTCAATAAGGTGGACTGGAAAGATGTCGCCAAGCTGCTGGACAAAGACCTTTCTAACGTCCGCACCCTCCCCAAATCCTTGGATGCCGCGTACCGGGATTCCATAAAAGGGAGCCTTGCCAATGTAGGCCTAATCAGAGACTTTCCACCAAAAGTTGTATTTACCTCTATCCATGGGACGGGCCGGGTGGCGTCCATCCCCCTGCTGGAGGAGCTGGGGGTGGAAGTCCTGGAAGTGGAGGAACAAGCTACCCAGGATGGCGCCTTCCCGACCGTCCCGTCCCCTAACCCTGAAAACACCGAAGCCCTCCAGATGGCCATCGACTTGGCCACAGAAACCGGGGCGGACGCCCTTGTCGGAACAGATCCCGACGCTGATCGCATGGGCGCGGCAGTGCGCGACAGGGATGGAAAGATGCAAGTCCTTACTGGGAACATGATCGGTTCCATGCTCGCAGAATACCGGATCACACTGCTCAAGGAAAACGGCGTGCTCCCGAAGGATGGGACTCAAAACGCCGCCCTAATTAAAACGTTTGTCACTACCCCGTTACAGGAGGCCATTGCAAAAGCCCATGGGGTAAAACTCATCAACACCCTGACCGGTTTTAAATGGATCGGGGAAAAATTGCGTATTTACGAAAACGAATTGAGGGCAAAATTCCAGGAACAAAACCTAGGTGCCCTTGACTATGATGCAACCCCGGCCCAAGCCCGGGCAAAGTTGCTCCTGGAACATAGCACGTTCTACATTTTTGGAGGGGAAGAGAGTTATGGTTATCTTGCCAGTGACGCAGTACGGGACAAGGATGCCAATGCAGCCGTAGCGATGTTTTGCGAACTCGGGGCATGGCTCCGGAGCAAAGGGACCAACTACCTGGATTACCTTGATAGTTTATACACAAAATATGGCTACTACTTTGAGATGCTAGGCAATGTGTACTACGAAGGGGCGTCGGGATCCAGGAAGATCCAAGCCATCCTCGACTCCTACCAATCCAATCCCCCCCAAGGGTTTGCAGGGCGGAAGGTGGACAAATTTCAGGACTTCGCCACCGGGGACTTTCAAGATGCCGATGGCCAGCCAATCCCGAAGGAAAAATTCTTCTTCCTGGAGTTGGAAGGGGGATTCAGCTTTGCGGTTCGGGGCAGCGGGACGGAGCCAAAAATCAAATTTTATGTCTTTGGCCGCGGGGATGTGGCGTCCCTGGGAGCCTTGCCCGAGGCCAAAGTTACTACAGAAATGAAGGTGCAGGATCTGCTGGACGCCATTGTTGTCGACGCAAAGGCTCGGGCAGAGGGGTAAAATTTAACAAGGGCGGATGAACCTCTGGGTAGGGTCGCCCTTCCCTTTTTTCTCCAACTTTCGGAATTCCTCCCATCCTTCGGCGGCCCATTGCTTGCCCCCGGGCATTTCGAAAACCAAAAAACCTCCATCGGCGAGCCATTCCCCGACCTTTGCGAACAGGGGCGGAAGGATCTCGTCGATGATCGAATAAGGCGGGTCGATAAAGACCAAATCGAATTTCGTCCCGACAGGCGGACGCCACTTCAGGACATCCCCCCGGCATACATGGAATTTTCCCGGATCGCCTCCGGTGGCTTTAGTTACCGAGGCGACATTCGCACGAAGTGTGTTCAATGCCTTAGGGTGTTTTTCTACAAAAATGCCGCCATTGGACCCACGGCTAATGGCTTCAAGCCCGCAAGCACCGGTACCTGCGAAGAGGTCAAGGAAAGTGCAACCATCCAGGAGTCCCCCCAATACCCCGAACAACCTTTCGCGGGAAGAGTCCGCACTGGGCCGGATGAAGTCCCCCTTGGGGGATTTGAGTTGTAAACTGCAAGCTTTGCCGCCGGTGATTCGCATTTCCCGAAATGTAAATGCCTGGACTGGATACCAAGCTAAGCCATTTTAGCAAGGGACGACATGCCTACATTCCATTGTTTTGACCCGAAGGTCCGTCCGGACACAACCGTTTGGCACCTTCCAACCGAAGAAAGCCACCATTTGGTAAAAGTGCTCCGGGCAAGGGAAGGGGACCGGGTCTTCCTCCTCAATGGCCAAGGGCTCAAATTGGAAGGGACCTTGGCTCTCCCTGATCCAAAGTCCGCCAAAATCGATATCCATGGGCAACAGGCTTTCGAAACTCCCCGCCCTGGGATTTGTCTCGCAGTCTGCATCCCCAAGCCCAAGACTATCGAAACTATCGTCCGGCAGGCCACAGAAATGGGGGTGTTCCAAATCCATTTCCTGGATTCGGAACGGTCGGAGGTTCCAAAGGGCTTCCTGGATTCACCAAAGAAACTGGAGAAATTCTATAAAATAGCCCAGGAAGCCTGCAAACAATCGGAAAACCCCTTCCTTCCCGAAATCAGGATGGGGCAAAAATTAACGACCTGGCTGGAACAGCGGGATGAACCTGGGTCCCACTGGGTTGCCCATCCGGCACGTGATTCATTGACCACCTGCCCTAAGCCCCAACCGGGACAGGATAAAATGTGGATCCTCGTAGGGGCGGAAGGGGGCCTTACGGAGGCTGAATTCAAACAAGCTGCCAAGAGCGGGTTTTCCCCGGTTAACCTCGGCAGATCCATCTTGCGGGTCGAAACCGCCTGTGTCGCCCTTTGTGCAAGGGCTTCCATGTAGGGTCATTCCTCAGAATCCACTAACAGTGTACTGACCAAGAAATCGAAAAGTTGGCCGTGGTGTTGGCCGTCTAGGGTGATGTCGAAGGGGACGATGTGGAGGGGTGCGGGATTGTGGGAAGGGGACTTGGTGAGGACAACCGGGTACGTGCGGCTGGATTCTGGCGGGACAAGGCCGGTGAGGGTTGGGGGGCTTGCGGTGATGCCGTCCGGTAGTTGGAGCCGGACATGATGGTGTTGGGGTACGGGGCGGAAGTTGCGGACGGTGACTTGGACGGTTTGGGGTTCGCAACTGGAAAGGTCGACCCGGTAGGGATAGGCCGAGACCCAGTAGGGGTCGAAGAGGTATTCGTAATCGGTTTCTGGGAGGATGCCTTTGTAGAGACCGACCATTTCCTTTGCCCAGTTGTGGTAGCGGTCGATGAGGCCGGCGGGGTTGGGCATTACGAAGGAGTGGCTACCGAGGATGAGGTCGGGCTGGAGTTCCTTTAGGTAGCGGCTTCCGTAGAGGTACCCTTCTTCCAGGATGGCATTGTTGCGAGCGACCACGGCTTCGTGCCCGTTTTGGGAGCAATTGGAGGAGTCGGCGAAGAGGTTGTCCCCGGTGAAGACGACTTTCATGCCGTCCACTTCGAGCCAGAGGGCGCAGTGGAATTGGGTTTGGCCGGGCATCCAGTCGACTTGGATGCGGTAGCCTTCCCATTCCAGGCTTTCGCCGTCCTGGAAGCGTTTGTCGATTTTCATGCCGTCGAAGCCGGATCCGTAGGAGGAGACGAGGGCGGCGTAGTCGTAGTCGCGGGGTTTTTCGCAGATGTCGGCAAAACGGTCCAATGTCCAGGTCTTTGCCCCGTAGTGTTTTTGGAGAACGGGACCGAGTAGGAAATGGTCGCCGTGCATGTGGGAGATCCAGAGGGCGTCGATCTGCTTGAGCCCGAGGTGTTCCTTCATCCCCTGGATAATTTTGTGGAGGAAGACTTCGGGGAAAAGACCGCAGTCTAGGACGAGGGCATGGCCGCTGTCCGCGATGAGGATGGTGAAGTTCTTCCCGAAGGTCTCGGTGTTGAGTTTGTAAAGGTGGGGTGTGATCCGGTTGACGAGGGAAAATTCGGACGGCTTGGAAAGGGGGTCGCGCTCCTGGGCGGTGGCTTTGAATGGGTCGTAGCCGCGGATGTAGGATTTTCGGAATGTGGCGAGCTTTTCGGCGTAGGCTTGGAGTTGGGCCGAGGCGTTTTGGATGGCCGAACCATGGGAGGGGAAGGCGATGTCCGGCTTTTCCTGGATGAGGGTTTGGGTGGATTCCAACAAGGCGTCCACACCTTTGCCAAAGCCGTAGTCCCACTCGGAGTCATACCAAGTTGTCATTTTGGCGCCATCATGGAAGTGGCCTCCGGTGAAGGCCGCCTTCTTGCCGTCTTTTCCCTCCAGGAAGTAGGTCATGGAGGCCGGGGAATGGCCGGGTGTGTGGATGCAACGGATTTTGTATCCACACCATTCGAAGACTTCCTTGTTTGCCAGGGCTTTGTCGACCGGGATGGGGTTGGGATAAGGGCGAGCGTAACCAGCCCCATACACAGTAAAGGGGTCGTTCAGCTTCGGCCACCAGCGCCGGAAGTTAGTAGGGTTTTCAAACAACTCCCTTTCCCCTTCCGGTACGGCAATCTTTACCACTTTGCTGTCTATTTTCCCGATCCCTTGCACTTGCTCCCTGTGGTGATGGGTAAAAAGGATCCACTCGATTTCCTTTATGCCTGCCTTTTGGGCATGGGGCAGGATCCCTCCGTCCCCAAGGTCAATGAGCAAACCTTTGTCCCCAAATTTCAGGAGATAAGAATTGCAGGTATCGGCGTAAGCGAAAAGGCCGGGAAAAGCATCCGGTTCCGGTTGCCGGAGGCTAGCGGACAAGATGGCGGGCAAGAATATAAAGGAGATTAGGGGGTCGATTTTAGCGGTCATCCTGCGTACCGAACACAGGAGCCCCATCCGATCAAGCCACTTCCCTCATCCTCCCCGCAAAAACTTGAAGACCAAAACAACTTTTACAAACCGAGTCCCAATGAAAAACATGGTTCGCGATCCCTTTCAAAATTTTCCAGTCATTAGGGCACCTTTGGTGGAGTGGTCTCAACGAGAAAACTCAGCCAGAAAGTCGGTCATGGCTTTGTAGAACAAGCCTCCCGGAGGGAACTGGAACGCTGGTTGGAGGCAAAAAGGATCGGGATCAAGGCGGACGGGGAATAAGGGATGCCTTACTCCACCGCCTTTTGTTGGTGCCCGGTCAGCTCCGTGATGCCTTTGCCGCAGAGTGCGAGGATTTGTTGGAGTTCGCCTGCGGAGTAGGTGGCCTCTTCGCCGGAGCCTTGGACTTCGACATATTTTCCTGAGCCGGTCATTACGACGTTGGCGTCGACTTGGGCGTCGCGGTCTTCGATGTAGTTGAGGTCGAGCAAGGCGCGGCCGTCCAACATGCCCGCACTAACGGCGGCGACGGAGTCGATGATCGGGTCTTCGGCAAGTTTTTGTTCTTCGAGGAGCTTGTTGACTGCAAGGCGCAGGGCTACGTAGGCTCCGGTGATGGACGCAGTACGGGTGCCGCCGTCGGCACGAAGGACATCACAGTCGAGCCAAATGGTAAAGCCGGGTAGTTTTTTGAGGTCAATGATGGCGCGGATGGCGCGGCCAATGAGGCGCTGGATCTCGATGGAGCGACCGTCTTGCCTACCTTTGCTGGCGTCCCGGCGTTTACGGTCGAGCGTGGAGTAGGGGAGCATGGAGTATTCGGCGGAGGTCCAGCCTCCTTCGATACCTTGTTGTTTCATCCAGGGAGGGACGCTGTTTTCCACACTGGCCGCGCAGATGACTTGGGTGTCGCCAAAAGAGCAGAGCACGGAACCGGCCGCATTCGGGGCGATGCCGGGCTGGATGGAAATGGGACGGAGCTGGTCGGGCAGGCGTCCGTCGTGGCGGGGGTTGTTTTCACTCATGGGTGATGATCCTGGTTAGTTATATAAATAAAGGGAAGGGGTGCCTGGTTTTGGTGACGGCTTTACCGGGGGGTCTTGCCAGAGGTTGTGTTCTTTGATGAAGCCGACGAGGCGGGCGACTGCTTCCTCTTCGGGGATAGCAGTCTGGACGCACTCTTTGCCGACGTAGAGGTTGATTTTCCCTGGGGCGCCACCGACGTAGCCGAAGTCGGCGTCGGCCATTTCACCGGGGCCGTTTACGATGCAGCCCATAACGGCGATGGTCACTCCGGACAGGTGGCCTGTGGCTTCGCGGACTTTCCGGGTCGTCGATTCGAGGTCAAAGAGGGTCCGGCCACAACTTGGGCAGGCGACGAACTCTGTCTTGAATGTCCTGGCACGTGCGCCTTGGAGGATGTTGTAGGCCAGGTCGCGGGCTTCGTCAGGAGAGGGTGAGTTTTCGATGGAGATAGCGTTGCCGATGCCATCGCATAGGAGTGCGCCGGAGAGGAGGGCAGCGTCCATAAGGCGGGAGGCTGCATCCTGGTTCCCCGTGGTAAAAGTGGTGTTGGCAGTGTTGCGGATCCAGACGGTAGTGTTGACCAAGCCCCGGAGATGGATTCCAGTCATAAGGGCACGGTATGCGGCGACGGGGTTTTCGTACTTTTCCGTATCGGCCAGGGTGAGGATGAGGGGCGGGCCTTTTTGTTCGTCTTGGTAGTCGGCCAGGATGTCGCCAATGGAGCCTTGCAGGTCTTGGGGATGGATGGCGGCGGCTGTATAGAACCCGCACCCAATGCCTTCCTCAAGCAGGTGGTTGAGGGCTTCCGTGTCGCCATTGGGGATGGTTTGCAAGAGCAGGAGGTTGGTGGTCTTGCGCATGAAATTCTTGGGGGTGATTTTGGCGACGAGGTTGCCCAGATCCTCGATTGCAATCGCGGGGATGGCTCCGGCCAGGGTTTCGCGGAGGATGTCGAGGCTTTCAAGCTCGTCCTCTGTGCGGAGCTGGAGCATCGGGATTTCGAGCGGGGCGTCTTTGTTGCCAGAGTTGAGCTTGGCAATGAGGCCTGATATGCCTGCTGCATCGGAAGTGGGTAGCCCTGCCGGGATGATTACGCGAGGCGGGTGGTCGCGGCCGAGTTTGGCATCGTCGGCAAGGACGAGGACATCCGTGTGCCTCTTGGAAAATTCGAAGGGGGTGATCCCCGCCTTTTTGAGTGGCGCAAAGGGGGATTCCCGCCGGTCGTCCTCATTTGTCCATAGGGCTTGCGCACGTCTGGCCAGGGCTTGGGCCACTGGGATCTCGTTGACGGGATCCTCGGTCAGGGAGACGCGTATGGTGTCGCCCAGGCCATCCATCAGGAGGGCCCCGATGCCGATGGTGCTTTTGATGCGGCCGTCTTCGCCGTCCCCGGCTTCGGTTACACCTAGGTGGAGGGGATAATTCATCTTGGCCGCGATCATTTCCTGGACGGCGAGCCGGTAGGCTTGGACCATGACCTTTGGGTTGCTGGCCTTCATGGAGAGGATGATGTCCCGGAATCCGTGAGATTCGCAGATGCGGATGAACTCCATGGCGGACTCGACCATGCCTTTTGGGGTGTCCCCGTACCGGTTGAGGATGCGGTCGGATAGGGAGCCGTGGTTCGTGCCGATGCGGAGTGTGCGGCCGAGTGCCTTTGCCCTGAGGACAAGGGGGGAAAAGGCTTCGTGGAGACGCGCTAACTCTTCTTCGTACTGGGTGTCTGAATATTCGCGGACTTGGAATTTTTTCCGGTCGGCATAGTTGCCCGGGTTGACGCGGATTTTTTCCACGTGTTCCACGGCTTCCATGGCAGCCTGGGGGAGGAAGTGGATGTCCGCAACCATGGGGACATGGCATTTGTGCTTAAAGAGTTCGGCTCGGATTTCCTTGAGGGCTTGGGCTGCCCGGAGGTTGGGGGCGGTGATTCGGACGATCTCGCACCCGGCGTCGGCAAGGCGGAGGGTTTGCTCGACGGTCGCCTTGACATCCTTGGTGTCCGTGGTGGTCATGGACTGGATTCGGATGGGGTTGCGGGCACCGACTCCGACATCGCCGATTTTGACGGCGCGGGTCTTCCACCGGTGGATCGCGGCGTCGGCCTGTGTCATGGTTGCCCTTTTGGATCGGGGGAGGAAGGGTTTTCTGGGGTGGCAGGCTTGGCCAGGATGGTATTTTTAAACCGGAGTTCGCTGAGGACTTTGTAGGTGTTTTCTTCGTCGTGATCCCCTTTCCAGCGGAGGCTGTCGTATACGCCGACGTAGATGATCATGGAGAAGAGCAGGAGTACGAAGGCGGTCTGTATGCGGACAATGAAGTTGATAGGGAGGGGGGATTTGCGGAGCTTCGCGATGGTTGCGAAGAGGATGTGGCCTCCGTCCAGGACGGGGATGGGGAGGAGGTTAAGGATTGCGAGGTTGATGTTGAGTAGGACGGCGAAGACGATCACGAGGCGGAAATCGACGTTGGCGTATTTGTGGAAGACCCGGCCGATCCCGATGGGGCCGCTGAGTTGTTTGACACTGATGTCGGAGTGCGTGTTCAGAAGGGAGGTGAGGACTTGGATGGTGGTGCGGATATGACGCTGGACCTGGGTAATGGGATTGAGGTGGATGCGGGTTTCCCCACCCATGCCAAGGCCGAGGATTGGGCGCATGGGGGACGGGGTGACTTCAAGCTGGGTATCAGGGGAGAGGTTTAAATTCAGGATGGTATCGCCGGATTGGAGGGACAGGACGGAATCGGGGGGGAGGGAATCGCCGGGGAAGGCTTGTTGGATGGATTGGAGGCTGGCAATATGGGTCGTCCCAATTTGCCGGAGGGTGTCACCGATCTTGGGTTGGAAATCAAGGGATGCGGGCAGATCGCCTTCGATTTGGAAGAGGATCCAGGTCGAGGGGGCTTCGGGGAGGGGCAGTTCGGTGTGCTCCTTGGTGTATTTTGGGAGGAAATGGAAGGTGGCTGTTTTGCCTTGGGCCAACTGGGTCCTGATGGCCACGGTCGTCTTCCTTTCGGCGGCGTGCATCGGGTGGATGGCCAGTTCCATCGGTTGGCCATTGCGTTCTATCCCAAGGGATATGGGCTTGTAGCCGTTCTCCTCCATGGCGTCACGGAGGGTGTAAATAGAGTAGGTGGGGCTGCCGTTGATGGAGAGGATGCGGTCGTCTAGCTCCAGGCCGGCATCCTTGGCCGGGGTGCCTTCGTAGAGCTTTGTCACGATGTGGCTTGCAGGGCTGATACCGATCTGCCGGATCCTGTCCCCGGAGGTCTTATTTATTAAGACGAGCCCCGGTTGGATTTCCAAGTCGAGGATATTCCCTGCTCGTTCGACTTTGAAGGCACACAGGGGCTGGCCGTCCTTGGTTCTTCCCGAACCGGTGACCATCGCATGCTGGATTTCCATGAAATTCCGAACTTCCTGGCCGTCGATGGCCAGGACGATGTCGCCCGGAAGGAGGCCACCGACTTTGGCAGGCCCTGGGATGACCGTGCCTTTGTCATCGAGATGGAGTTCGGGGGAAACGTAGCCGATGGTGGTGGTCTGTTGGCCTTCGGTGCTGGGTTGGCCGATTTGCCAGAGGAGGGTGGCCATGAACAAGGCGAAAATGACGTTGAATACGGCACCGGCGACCGAGACGATGACTTTGTCCGCGTAGGTGATGGGTCGGAGGGGCGCTTCTTTTCCTTCCTCTTCCTCTCCACCTTCAATGCGGCCCATGTCGGCCAGTTGTGGGAGGGCGACATAGCCACCAAGCGGGAGGAGGCTGACGCGAAAGTCTACCCCGTCTTTGTTTTTCCAGCCGAAGAGACGGGGGCCGAAGCCGATGGAGAACCGTTCGATTTTTAGTTTCCTCCATTTGGCTGCTAGGTAGTGGCCGAGTTCGTGGATGAAGATCGACCCTCCGAAGAAGAGAATGAGGACGAGGATTCCTTTGAAATTGGAAAATAGGGGGGAGAAGTTGTCCATTTCAGGATGATGCGTACTAAATTTGGGTTTCCCGGAGTGCGGTTTCCCTTGCCATTTGGTCGGCTTCGAGGATTTCCTGGAAGCTTTGCGGTTTGAGGGCGGGCATGTAGGTTAAAGTGCGTTCAATGACTTTTGGGATGTAATGATATGGCAGCAGCTTATCGATAAAGGCTTGGACGGCAATTTCGTTTGCAGCGTTAAATGAGGCCGGGGCGGCGCCTCCGGCTTCGAGGGCTTCGCGGGCAAGGCGGAGGCAGGGGAATCGTTGGTCGTCCGGCGGTTGGAAATCTAGCTGGAGGGTTTGGGAAAAATCAAGGGTCGGGAGTGTCCGTTCCAGGCGCCGGGGATGGAAGATTGCGTTTTGGAGTGCAAAGGCCATGTCTGGCGGCGAGAGTTGGGCTAGGATGGAGCCGTCGTTGAATTCGACCATGGAGTGGACGATGCTTTGGGGATGGACGACGACTTGGATGCGCTCTGGCAGGATGTCGAAAAGCCAGCGGGCTTCGATTAGCTCCAGACCTTTGTTGGCCATGGTGGAGGAGTCGATAGTGACTTTTGGCCCCATGTCCCAGTTCGGGTGCCGGAGGGCTTGTTCGAGGGTCACGTTTTCGAGTTCCTCCCGGGTGGCATCACGGAACTGCCCCCCGGATGCGGTGAGGAGTATTTTGTGGATTTCCTTGTGCTGCGAGCCTTGAAGGCATTGGTGGATGGCGTTGTGCTCGCTGTCCGCAGGGACGAGGGTGGCGTTGTGCTGGCGGGCTTGTGAGGTGATGAGCTCGCCGGCCAGCACCAGGATTTCCTTGTTGGCCAGGACGAGGGTTTTGGCTTCGCGGATGCTGTCCAGGGCAGGTCGCAGGCAGGTAACCCCAACCATGGCGAAGAGGACGTGGGTGGCTCCGGGCAAGGTGGCAAGTTCCAGGAGGCCTTCTATGCCGCAATGAAGTTGTGTCCCGGGCGGCGCATTGGCTTTGAAGAAGGCGTCTTCGTCGTAAATGGACAGGTGCGGGACTTGGAACTCTGCTGCAATGGCCAGGGATTTTTCTACGTTTGAATGACAAGCAATCCCGAGCAGGCTGACTTCACCGGGGTGTTTTCGGAGGACTTTGAGCGTACTTTCGCCGATCGAACCGGTTGCGCCGAGGAGGACAAGCTGTATCGGGGCAACCATGGTTTAGGCGGGTTTCAGGCCGAGGATGGCAATCAAGAGAAAATAAGCCAGGGGCGCGGTTGGGATGAGGCTATCCAGGAGGTCAAGGGAACCTCCGATACCAGGGATGGTGCTGCCAGAGTCCTTCATTTTGGCCTTCCGCTTAAAGCTGGATTCAAGGAGATCCCCGAGCTGGCCACCAATGGCAATGGGTATGGCGGCCAATGCCGCTGCCACAGGGGGAAATTCAAGCCCGAGGTATTGGTTCCCGATGGCAGCAGTCGCGGCGGAGGCCATGGCGGATACGCCGATCCCTCCTACTGTGCCTTCCCAGGTTTTGCCGGGGCTGAGGGACGGCGCCATTTTATGCCTCCCAAAATTCTTCCCGACTAAGAGTGCCCCCATGTCCGTGAACTTTGTCGTGATAATGAACCAAGTGCAAAGGAATAATCCGGCGGGGCCAGCCTCTAAGTGGTAGATAAGCACTAGGAAATGCAAAAGGTAAGGGATGTAGAGGATCCCCAAGGCCGTGGGGACAAAAGTCTCCCCGCGAAAGCGGGTTTTTGTCGGTACCACCAATGCGAGGAGGCACGCAAACGTAATGGCGATGCCCGCAGCGGCAAGGCCGACCAGGTATGAAGTGTGGACGAGTTGGAGGAGGGGTTCGTGGAAATAATGGGTTGCCGGGAGCAGCAATGTCCCGGGAAGGATGCCCGCCGCCGGGGCTACCCGTTTGCCCGCCCCTTGCCATAGGTGGTACAACTCCCATTGGGCGGCGGCACTGAAGAGGGAAAGGATGAGGAGCCCGCCGTGGATCTTGAACAAGATGATTGTGCCCAGGAGGCACCCCCACAGCACGATGGAGCTGAGGACGCGCTTCTTCATGCGGGCTTGGCGGGGGCGTTACGGATCTGCTCGCCGGTTTTGCCGAACCGGCGCTCGCGTTTTTTGTAATCCTCTATGGCCGCGATAAAGTTAGCCGGAAGGAATTCGGGCCAGCATAGGTCTGAGTAGTAGATTTCGGAATAGGCGGCTTGGAGGAGCAGGAAATTGCTGAGGCGGTATTCTCCGGATGTTCGGATGATGAGGTCGGGATCCGGGCAGTGGGAGGTATAAAAATAACTTGCGAGCGTCCCGTAATCCAAAGCCTCCGGGTCGGCCTTGCCGTTTTGGACATCCCGGGCGAAGGCTTGCACGGCATGCACCACTTCTGTCCTCGCCCCATAGTTCAGGGCGAGGTTTAAGGTCAGGCAGTCATTCTTTGCTGTGGCCTCCATGGTGTTGTGGAGAGTCCTTTGCACATTCTTGGGCATGTCCTTGATCTGGCCGATCGTCCGGAGTCGCACTTTTTTCCGCTGCAAGTCGGGGAGTTCGCGTTTGAGGTACGAATTCAACAAAGTCATCAAGGCGGCGACCTCTGCCTTCGGGCGTTTCCAGTTTTCTACGCTGAAGGCATAGAGGGTCATGTACTTGATCCCCATGTCCCGTGCGGTGTCCAGGACATCCCGTACATTTTCCACACCCCGCTTGTGCCCTTCGATCCTGTTTTTCCCGAGTCGTTGTGCCCACCTGCCATTACCGTCCATAATGATGGCGACGTGGGCGGGCACATCAGGGTCATTTGGCGGCGGATCGGTCGTCATCGTTTAATCAAGGTAGTGATGCAGTAAAACGGGGATCAGCGAGTTGTCAGGGGTTTTTTAGAATATTGGGGCAATATGTCATTCGGGCTTGAGTCCAGGGGCAATAATGATAGCGACAACAGTCAATGACCATGGATGATTTGATCGGGAGGATTGCGGCAAGAAACCCTGGGCAATCCCTGTTTAACCAGGCGGTAAAGGAAGTGTTGGAAACTCTTTCTCCAGTCTTGAAGGAACATCCAGACATACACCGCCTAGGGATCCTGGAACGGTTGTGTGAGCCAGAGCGCCAGGTGATTTTCCGGGTTTCCTGGGTCGATGACGAGGGCAATGTCCAGGTGAATCGGGGCTATCGGGTCGGTTTTAACTCTGCCCTTGGGCCATACAAAGGAGGGTTGCGGTTCCACCGCTCGGTGGACATCTCAGTAGTCAAGTTCCTCGCGTTCGAGCAAATTTTCAAAAACAGCCTAACGGGTCTACCAATGGGTGGAGGTAAAGGT
>JAYPDO010000003.1:24090-39933 GCA_038125285.1 Opitutia bacterium | reverse complement strand
AACAGCCTGACCGGGCTGATGATCGGCGGGGGCAAAGGCGGATCCGATTTTGACCCCCACGGCAAATCCGAAGGGGAAGTCATGCGCTTTTGCCAGTCCTTCATGACTGAGCTTTTCCGTCATATCGGCTACCAGACGGACGTCCCTGCCGGGGACATCGGGGTAGGCGGCCGGGAGATCGGATACCTCTTCGGCATGTATAAAAAGCTGACCAACCGGTACGAAGTCGGCACCCTCACCGGAAAAGGCACAGGCTGGGGAGGTTCGCACGGAAGGACAGAGGCGACCGGGTTCGGATGTGTATATTTTGCGCGCGAAATGCTGGCTCTGAAACAAGAGTCCCTGGAGAACAAAGTCTGCGTCGTATCCGGCTCTGGCAACGTGGCGCTCTACGCCATAAAAAAAATCCAGGAACTCGGGGGCCGCGTGGTCGCCTGTTCCCAGTCCGATGGCACGCTTTTCGACCCCCAAGGCCTGGATTTCGCAGCCCTGCGGATGGTCAAGGAAGTCGAGCGGGAACGGCTCCAGAAGTACCTCGACATCCACCCCCACGCCGAATTCCGCAAAGGGGAAAAAGTCTGGGGCATCGATTGCGACGCCGCATTCCCCTGCGCCACCCAGAACGAAATCCTAAAAGAAGACGCCGAAGCCCTGGTCGAAAACGGCTGCAGTATCGTCTGCGAAGGGGCGAACATGCCGACCCATCCGGATGCCGTCCACATTTTCCAAAAAGCCGGTGTCCTCTTTGGGCCGGGGAAAGCTGCCAATGCAGGCGGGGTCGCCGTTTCCGCCATGGAAATGCAGCAAAACGCCAGCTGGCAATCCTGGTCTTTCGAGCAAGTCGACAACGAACTGCGCAAAGTCATGCGGGGCATCCACGACACCTGCCTCAAATACTCCGCCTACTTTGGCAAGGAAGGAGACTATGTTACCGGTGCAAACATCGGGGGCTTCCTCCGCGTCGCCGAAGCCATGAAGGCGATGGGAGTTGTCTGATCCGGTTGAAAAACTCACCAATTGCCGCCTAGGGCTTGGATGAGGCGGACGGAGGCGGAGAGTTGTTCGGCAGTGAGGGTCGCTTCTCGGGCTGCCGATTGGAGGCGGATCTGTTCGGCCAGGATATAGTCGAAGTAGTCGGTCAGGCCTGTGTCGTAACTGGCCTTGGCGGCTTTGGCGGAGAGGGTAGTGGAGTCGAGGGTCTGGCGCTGGTGTGCGAGTTCCCTGGAGTAGCTTTTTAGGTCGAGCAGGGCGTCGTCTACTTCGCGGACGGCGTTGAGGAAAGCGGATTGGTAATGGGCGGCTTGCTCGGTGAATCGAGCCTTGGCCTGGCCGACAGCGTGTTTGCGGAGCTGGTATTGGAAGATGGGGATGTCGACTTTGGGGCCGTAGTCGAAGAATTCGCTGGCTTTCTCGAAAAGGTTGCCTTCGGAGAGGCTGGCGTAGCCGGCGTTTCCAAGGATCGTGAACTTGGGGAGGAAATCGACTTTGCCGAGGCCTACCCGGATAGCGGCGGAGCGAAGTTGGTTGTCGGCGGAGATGAGGTCAGGGCGGCGGGAAAGGAGGGCGGATGGCAGGCCTGCCGGGATTGCCGGGGGGAGAGGGAAAGGGCCTTGGGGGACTTCGAAACTGGATGGAAGGACGCCGGTAAGGATGGCCAGGGAGTGGTGGAGCTTGCCGGTGTTGCGTGTGGCAAGTTCGAGGGCCGATGCGGTGTCCTGGAGTTCCTGGAGGGCTTTGGAGACGTCAGACTGGCGGCCTTCCCCGATGTCGAGTCGTGCTTGGTGCATCTTGAGGTTCTCCTGGGCGAGGTCGTGTGACTTCTGGAGGTACTCCAGTTGGGCATGGTTTGCTTGGTAGGCGAAGTATTGCCGGGCGAGGTTGGCTTGGAGGGAGAGGAGCAGGGAGCGGTAACTTGCGTCTTCTGCACTGGCCAGGTACCGGTCGCTTTTGGCGGTGGCCTGGACGCGTCCCCAGAGGTCGAGTTCCCATGTGGCGTTGAGGCCGATGGAAAAGCGGTCGTAGTTTAGGGAGTCGATCTCGAAGAGGAGGTTGTTGCGGGAATCTTGGCGTGATCCCGCAAGACTTGTGCCGGTAACAGTAGGGAGGATTTTGGCACGGGTAATGCCTAGGACGGCCAGGCTTTGGTCGACCCTGGCGAGCGCGGCCTTGGCATCTGGGTTGGAATCGTTAAGGCTGGCGATGAGTTGGTCGAGGCTGGAGTCTTTGAAAAGTTCCCACCAGGGCTTTTCTAGGGCTTGGGTCGCTGGCGGGGAGTCTTCCCCGGCCTGGCGGAAGGTGCCTTTGCTTTCCGGGATGGACTGTGCCGGGTCTGGGCTAAGTTGTTCCGTAACAGTCTTACAAGCGGGTAGGAGATACAACGCGAGAAGGGCCGGGACTACATGGCGGGCCTTTTTCATACGGTCACCTCCGCTTGGTGGGCTTTCTTAGGCTTGAAAGCTGCATAAAAAACGCTGAGGACGCTGGGTACAAGCACGAGGGTGAAGATCGTTGAGACCAAGAGGCCGCCGACCACGACTGCACCAAGCCCGCGGTAGAGTTCCGAACCGGCCCCAGGAAGGATAACCAGTGGCACCATGCCGCCTACGGAGGTAAGGGAACTCATGAGGATCGGGCGGACGCGGCTTCGTACGGATGCGATGATGGCTTCGTCCGGGGTTTCGACGCTCCGGCTTGGGTCTGAGAGGAAATTGAGGGTTTGGTGGATGATAAGGATGGCGTTGTTGACCACAACCCCGGCAAGGAGGATGAAACCAAGGATGCTGAGCATGTCCAGGTTTTGGACAGGCATGTAGTGGTCCGTCTTGCTCCAGATGTGGACAAGGGCGAGCCCGGCGAAACCGCCGAGGGTGGCCAGGGGGACAGTCAACATGATGACGATCGGGGAACTCCAACTTTGGAACAGGATGACCAGGACGAGATAAACGACGAAGAAGGCCAGGAACATCGAGCTGAGGAAGGTGCCCAGGATGCTTCCGTCACCAAGTAGGGCAGTTTTGATTTTATTGAGTTTGCTGGCTGAACCGGCGAGCAGGATGTCGACCCCTGGGGAGATCGCCCCGGATTGGCGCATGTTGGCGATGAGGGCGCGGACATCCTCAATTGCTGTTTCGAGGGGGATCCCTGACTCCTCCGGGGTGAGCTGGAGTGTCACAGCGCGGGACCGGTCTACGTGGCGGATCTCATCCGGGCCAAGGATGCGGTTGACCGAGGCGATGGTGCGGAGGTCGATGATATCGCCGTTAGGGGTGGCGACGGGTGCGTCAAGGACTGCTTCGATGGGGTTATCCCCGGATGCGTCCTTTGAGATAACTTTCATGTCCTTGAGTTCGCCGTTGCGCTCATACTTTCGGAAGAAGAGGATGCCGTCGCCATTCGCTTGGGCGGCGAGCCCGGTGTCTGCCCGGGTGAGGCCGTTTTTCAGGAGGTCCTTGTCTAGGGGGATGACTTGGAGTTCGCTGGAAGGCATGAGGAAATTGGAGGGGTCGGGGTTGACGCTCCTTGGCCCGAACTTCCCCATGAGGGCGAACATGAGGGCGCGGGCGGAGGAGTTCACGCTGTCGAGGTCGTTACCTTTTATATCGATCTTGATTGCGGAGCCAGTATTCCCGCCTTCCCGGAAGAGGGGCATTTGGAAGGCGAAGGCAAAGGTGTCCGGGGCGTTGTGGCCGGATGTCGCGGTGTTCAAGAGGGGGATGAGGTCCTTGACTTTTTTCTTGTCACCAGAGATCGCCCCGTGGAACAAGCGGCCTTCGAAACTGACGAGGAAGTAGTTTTCAATGGGCGGAGGTAGGACCGTGCGCCCGGTCATGAAGTCAGTGATTTCTGCCCGTTTGTCTTCCTTTGGGTTGTCCCCTCTTTTCACGGCTTCCACGGCAAACTTGTCTGGAGAAGCTTCCCAGAACGGGCGGATGGTATTTTCGACACGTTTGCCCATCGTCGTAAGTTGGTCGAGGTTATAGCCAGGAGGAGGGATGAGAAGGCCGAAGACGATGTTGCGGTTCCCTTTGGGCAAGTAATCGAGGGGGGGCATAAGGAGCTTGATGCCGATGATCGTACCGAGGGTGAAAGTTGCGATGACGCCGACCCTCATCGGCCAGCTCTTGTTGATTGTGGCGACCACATCTGCCACAAAGTCCGGCAAGGAATGGATCATATTCTGTAGCCAGGCCACAGGCCCCCACCCACTTGCGTCTTTGGATCCTTCTTCCGCCCAGTCCGCTTCTTTCGCGTCTTTGCGGTGGAGGAACCGGGCGGCGGCGGCAGGGATCACTGTCAGGGAGACAAGAAGGCTTAGGGAAACCGCCGCCATGATGGCGTAGGCGATGTCCTTGAAGAGTTGCCCGGCAGTTTCCTGGATCATGAGGATAGGGAAGAAGACGGCGACGGTAGTGACTGTGGAGGCTATGACGGCCCCGCCCACTTCCGAAGCTCCCTCCTTGGCCGCAATCCTCGCAGTCTTGCCCATCTCCAGGTGCCTGAAGATGTTCTCGATGACGACGATGGCGTTGTCCACCACCATGCCCACGGCAAACGCCATTCCGGCCAGGGAGATGATGTTGACCGACCGGCCAAGGAGGACGAGCACTACGATAGCCGCGATCACGGATACAGGTATTGCCAGCGCGATGATGCCGATGGTGCGGAAGGACTTGAGGAAAAAGAGCAGGGTGAGGGTGGCCAGGATGCCTCCGTACACTATGTTGCTCCGGACGAGCTTTATGGCGTCGCGGACGTAGGTTGTGGCATCATAGACTTGGACGAGTTCGAGCTTGCCGTTGATCCCGAGGCGTCGGGAATGTTGATCCAGGAGCCCTCCGGGGGAGTTCATTGCGTCGATTTCCCCCCTGATCCTGTCCATGGTTCCGATGAGGTTGGCTCCGCGCTGGAGCTGGAAATTGAAGAAAGGCATTGGGTTGCCTCGTGAGCGTGCCCAATCGGTTTTCTCCTTGTAGGTTTCGAGCACTTCGGCGACATCGCGGATGTAGACAGGTCCGGTTTCATCCCGGCGGATGATCATGTCGAGTACGGACTCAGGGGACTCGAACCGGCCGGTCGCCCGCACCCGTACATTGTTTTTGCCTTCTTCCAGCTTGCCGGCTGAAAAGTTTCGGTTGGCGTTGTTGATGGCCTGGACGAGCTGGGCCCAGGTAATTTGCCGAGCGGCCAGGGCGGCAGGATCAACTCTGATCTGCAATTCTGCGAACCTCCCTCCACGTACCCCCACTTCCGATACGCCTTCGATCCGGCTGAAACGGGGTTTCATTTTCCTCTCCATGAAGTCGAAAAGTGTAGTGCCGTCAAACTTCGGGTCAGTGCAGGAAAGGCCCACCCAGGCTATATAGTCAACTGATTCCGGGTCGACATCCTCGACGACTGGTTTGAGAACCGCCTCCGGATATCCCGGGACCTCGTCGAGCTTCTGGAGGACATCCGCCTTGGCTTCCTCCAAGTTGGTGCCTGTTTCAAATTCCAAACGGATTACCCCTTGCCCGGCCTTGCTGTTGCTCGTCAGGGAAACGAGGCCACTGACATCACTCAGGACTTTTTCCTGCTCTTCGACGATGTCGCTTTCGATCTCCTCAGCGGAAGCGCTTTCCCAGCGTGTGCTGATGGAGATCACGACAGAGTCCACATCCGGCTTCATTTGCACCGGCACACTGGTCAACGCCATAACCCCGGCCAGGAGGGACAGGCCAATCCCGACAGCGACCGAGATCGGCTGTTGGATGCAGTAGTCGACGATTTTCATTTAGCCGGGGGCGTGCCTGGTTTCACTTCATAGAGACCGGAGAGGGTTTGCCCTGGGGCGGGTTTGACCATGAGTTGCTGGCCTGGCATGAGGCGTTGGTTTCCTTCTACAATTACTTGGTCGCCCTCTTTGAACCCTGCGCCATCGGCCAGGATGTAGGCTACCCCATCCCTCTGGAAGGCCACGCTTACAGGGGTCGGGCGCCCGGTGGGCAAGCCTTGGCCTCCTTCGGGGGGTTGGACGATTTGTACCATGACGCCCATTTGGGAATGGACGATGGCATCAGTCGGCACTTTCAAATAGGGTATAAGTTTCCCGACAGGTACCACACCTGTGACAGATTCCCCTGGAGTGAGGCTGCCGCTTGTGTTGGGGACAGTTGCCACAACGGTGAACAGTTGGCTTCGAGGTTCGACATCGGGGATGGGGACTACACTTTCAGGGTCGAAAAGTATGCCTGAGGAAGATTGCCGGACTTTGAAACCCTCCTTGTCCTGTCCTGCATTCCCTAAGTACCTGGCAGGGACTTTCAACCAAGCCTCTACCGGATTTACGGCCAGGATGGTGACGACTGTCTGGCCACTGGCGACCCATTCGCCTGGCTCTACATGGCGGGAAATGACTATGCCGTCGAACGGGGCTTTGACGGTGAGGTCTTCAAACTGGATCTCCAGGAGCTTTCTGCGGCTTTCGGCTTCGGCAATGCCTTCAAGGGCGGCATTATTCTGGGATTTGGCTACTGCCAATGCTTTTTCTGCGTCCAGTAACGAACTTTGGGAAACGGCGTTGGTTGGTCGGAGCTTTTGCTTCATTTCATAATCCGACTCGGCACGGGTGACTTCCGCATTGCGCTGGAGGAAAAGGTTGCGGGCGGCGGTTAGTCGGGCTTGGCTCTCGTCTACCTGGGCTTGGCGGCGGCGAGGATCCAGGATGGCCAAGGGCTCGCCTCTTTTTACTGTGTCCCCTTCATCTACGGGCATACTGAGGACAACCCCGGCTTCTTGGGCGGCGACATCGCTTCGGGATGCGGCATAGAGGATCCCCGTGGCCTTCACGCGTTCGCGGGTTGTTTCTATCCCCACTTTGACTGCGATGACCGATGCCGGGGGCATCTCTGGTTTTGCTCCGGCAGGGTGACCCCCAGCACCGGCTTGGGGAGCATTTTCTATCATCTGGATCACCACCACCGTAACGACTACCAAGAGGGTTACCAATACGGTGATGACTTTCGTACGGCTGCCGCCGATGTTACTATTGTTCATGGCAGTGGAGTGGTCAGGAGAGAGGGGAGTCTCGGGGGTTGGTTGCAATTTGCAAAGCGATTCCCTGTCGGTATCGGCATCTTGACAAGCCGACACATGAAGAGAGATGGAAATTTATCCTACCGTCTTTGAGACTATGTTGTAAAAATCCTCGAAAAGGGGATCCGCATCGTTTGGTCCTGGCGCAGCTTCCGGGTGGTACTGGACCGAGAAAATCGGGAGGTCTTTGTGGCGAAGGCCTTCTACCGTGCCATCGTTGAGATTAGTCTCAGTGACGATGGCACCACGGTTTTCCAGGGATTCCTTTGAGGAGGCGAATCCGTGGTTTTGTGAAGTGATGGAGACTTTCCCCGTTTCGATATTTTTCACGGGTTGGTTCCCGCCCCTGTGGCCGAACTTCAGTTTGAAGGTCTCCGCCCCCAAGGCATGTGTGATCATCTGGTGTCCCAGGCAAATCCCGAATGTGGGGTAGAGTTCAAGTAGTTTTCTTACATTTTCGTGGGCGAATTTGACGGCGGCCGGATCCCCAGGGCCATTGGAGAGGAACAGGGCCTCGGGTTGGAATTCCTTGATCTCTTCCGCGCTGGTCTGGGCGGGGAAGACATGGACATCGAACCCATGGTGACGGAGCTTTCGGTATATGGAAAACTTTGCGCCAAAATCATAAACCGCAAGTTTGTACTCTCGGGTTTTCGGGCGAAATTGGGAGAGGTTCGTACCTTCGACAGTGAAAGGTTTGCTGTCTTTGGAATCGTTATCCCAACGGAATCCCATGGAGGTGGTCACGGCGGAAACATTGTCCACACCTTCTAGGCCTTCCCACTCCTGGGCCTTACGGATTGCATCCTCCGCAGATATGCCCTCGTTGCTGAGGCAGCATTTCATCGCCCCTGCACTGCGGAGCCGTTTGGCTAATGCACGGGTGTCCACTTCGGCCAAGCCGGGAATTTTGTTCTTCAGTAAATAGTGGTCCAAACTTCCTTCGCTACGCCAATTGCTGTGGATTTTGGAAAACTCGCGCACCACAAGGGCTTGCACCTTTGGGGTTTCGGATTCGACATCTTCCGAATTTACCCCGTAATTCCCAATCTGGGAACAAGTCATGGTAACAATTTGCTGGTAATAGGATGGGTCGGTAAGGATCTCCTGGTAGCCGGTCAGACTAGTGTTGAATACCGCTTCCCCGGTAACCGTCCCCCGGAAACCAAAGCCTTGGCCCCGGTAAACTGTGCCATCTTCCAAAGCAATGAGGCCGTCACGTTTACAATTCATAAGCGGGTATGGATCCAATGGTTCACCAGGCTGACGGCAATCCTGTTTTTTTGTCCGGCCAGGCAACTTTTCAACCCGACTGTTGACGAAAAGGGGTAGGGCGTTAATTTGCCGCACCTTCCAGAAAATCGATGTATCCCAAAGACCATCCAAAAAATTGGCAACGCGGCCAAGGCGCCTGGAGCCATGTCCCCCCCGAAGAGTGGAATAATTGGGTCTGGCAACTCCAAAATAGGATCACTAAACCGGATGAACTGATGGAGTTGATGGAACTGACCCCTTCGGAAAAGAAGGGTTGCCAGCAGGCCAACCGGAAGCTGGCGATGTCGATAACCCCTTATTTTTTCAATTTGGTGGACAGGGAGGATCCGGCTTGCCCGGTTCGGCGCCAGATCATTCCCAGGGAGGAAGAATTGTTCAGTAACCCTGAGGAACTATTGGATCCTGTGGGGGAAGAAGGCACGATGCCGGCTCCGGGGATAGTCCATCGGTATCCGGATCGGGTGCTGTTCCTCGTCACTGACCGTTGTGCCGCCTATTGCCGTTATTGCACCCGTAGCCGCTTGGTTTCCAATGCCCAGGACTATAATTTCCATCCCGAATTGGAAGCCGGGCTTGCTTACATCGAAAGCCATACTGAGATCCGGGATGTCCTGCTGAGCGGGGGTGACCCCTTACTTCTTTCGGATGCCAAGTTGAGGCATCTCCTTACCCGTCTGCACAATATTCCCCATGTTGAGTTTGTAAGGATTGGGTCAAGGATCCCGGTCTTCCTTCCTCAAAGGATAACAGACGAACTTTGTGCCATCCTTAGGGAATGTGGCCCTGTCTGGATGAGTATCCATGCGAACCATCCAAAGGAATGTACCCAGGATCTTTATAGAGCTTGCGAGAAGTTATCATTTGCTGGGGTGCCGTTAGGGAACCAGTCCGTACTGCTGCGCGGGGTCAATGATTCCCTGGATATTATGAAATCCCTTGTACACCGACTGCTGCAAATGCGGGTGCGGCCATACTACCTTTACCAATGTGATTTGATCACTGGTAGCTCTCACCTCCGGTCAGATATTGCGACGGGCTTGGAGATCATCCAGGGGCTGCGGGGCCACACCTCAGGCTACGCTATACCCCAATTCGTTATCGATGCCCCAGGGGGCGGTGGGAAGATTCCCGTCAACCCGGAATATGTGAAGAAAATTACAGAGTCGGAGATCATCTTGCACAATTACCAAGGCAAAGAGTATCGGTATCCTCGATCCACCTTGCTCCAGGAAAATGGACTGGATCTAATCGAAGAAGGACACGAGATCCTGAGCTGAAAAGGAGTACCCAGAGTAAAAACTGGGAGTTTGTACAGAGTTAAGGGGCTTGGGTTCCCTGGCCGGCATTAGAGTCCACACTCCCGGCAATATGCCGGTCTACCCTCCAAGTTTGCAAGGCTTCCGCGATGGGAGACACTGTAAATCGGGTTACTTCAATTGCTGCATTACGGACAAGCGGGTCATTGGCAAAACCATTTCCTACTGCGATTTCGAAACCGTCCAAATACCCGTCCCCATCTGTATCCGGTGCGTTGGGGTCTGTACCAAAGTCCTCCTCATAATCGTCTGGGATCCCGTCGTTATCAGTGTCTCCTTCGTCGTACTCGGTAAATTCCGCCGGGTCTTCGCCAAGGGCAACTTCGATAGAATCTGATACCAAATCCCCATCGGTGTCCCCGAGTGTGGGATCTGAACCGAAGATGCTAACTTCTGCCCCGTCAATCAGCGTGTCCCCATCTGAGTCAGGGTTGTTAGGGTCAGTTCCTCGGGCAATCTCTTCAGTGTCGTAAAGGCCGTCGCCATCTGTGTCGGAGAGGAATGGTTGAACGTAGGTTGGGGGTTCGATATCCACACTGGCTGGATCTAGGACAACCGGCACTTTCTGGGCAGTGGGCGGATCTTGCGGTATGTCGATGTTTACCCCTGCAACGAGATTGGCCATGTTGTAATTTTCCAGTAATTTCTTGGTTTCATCGCTTAGGGCCACCTCATGCAACTGGCGTAATTTTTCAGTGAAATCCGCAGGAAGGTCAGCATTGATTGATCCAGTTACCATCCCATCTATGGAGCCTTGCAGTGCGTAGGCAACTTTGATGTCCTTGATCAGGGTAAGCTGATCAACCGCAGATTCCACTTGGCTTACAAACCTCCGCAATGCAGCCGTGTCCCGGGCTTGTTGGGCAGTATGATTTATAATCCCACTAATGTTCCTTCCTAACTCCCCTGATATGGGGATTGAATCAATAAGAGCCTGGGAGAACTGTTCCTTGCTCAACAAGCCACTAGAATATTTTTGTATCGCGACATTCACATCATCCGTCGAGATGCTTAGGATATCTGCATTGGCTAGTATTAGAGCCGCCAGTTCAGAAACATCCGCATTTCGCCTGACTGCATTTCTAAGGGATTTTGAAAATTTATTTAAGCCAGCAACTTTGGCGTCTACCCACTCAGCGGTACCTCCAGTAGTGTCTTGAAGGATTGCGATTGCAACTTGCAAGATCGCATCTTGCCCCATTCCGGCAACCCCGGAAACAAAGACTACTCCGTCTGCCGATCCGCTTGCAGCTGCAGAGGCAACATCTGCCACGGTTTGCTTGGTTTCCTTTAGCTTGGCATTGCCTTCTCCTTCTGTTTGGGCATGTCCCGAATGCACGGTTGCCAGCATAAGTGCCATGTACATGCAAAGGGTCTGGGCAGGGTGCAATAGTTGTCTCATTTGTACGAGGGGGGAGTGGGGATAGTATACAACTGGTGTGAGGGAATCTCCAGCGACTATAAAAACATTCGCCGGAAATGTTTTAGCCTGGGCTTTCGAGGCGTAGGGGACGCTCAACAAGAACAAAGCTAAATCCCATGCCTGCTGTCGTGAATGGAAGGTTCATGGTGTCAATCGGGATTTAAAAGGGGTTTGGGTGAAGGAGGTTCTAGTTTCCCGTCCGGATCATCTTTTCGTAAGTTGCTTCCATTGTCCCCTGGATCATCCCACTTGCCGCTAGTTTGGCGATTTCGGACAGGGTGGCAGGTGGTTGGGACGCCGCGATAACCGCAAGGGTAGCCGCGGATGTGCCTCCGAATGAGGTAGAGCGGGCAATGGCTTTGAGATCCAGGTTTTTCTGTGCAGCAGCAGTAATCGCGCCTTCGGCGGCACCCTTGCACACTGAATGGGTGATACTGCCAAGTTCCATGAGGGTTTCACTTTTCTCAAACATTGGGGCTGAGATGGATACCGTACCAAGGACGATGCCGCTGGACGCTGACTGAGCCAATTCGGGGGCATTCACTTCGGGGCCGTTAGCTACTGCACCATAGACGGCTCCGTTGGAAATCGCCTCTGCCAAGCCTATCAGCTCTTCATGGGTCAATTTGACGGTGCTGATATCAGCAGTAAGGGATGACATTGCTCCTAGTGCTACACCCAGGGCTGCCTGCTCAATTAACTTTCCAGCACCGGATCCAAGGGCTTTGCTTGCTTGTTGGTTGCCCAGGAGTTTTGCTATGCCACTTGTCGAGCCCTTGGAAACCCCCTCGGCAAAGTGGGATATTTGGGGGGCGGTCAGTTCGATATGCCGCCCGATTTCGATCGTAGAGGAACCTGCAGCCAGCGCAGAGCGCTTCAGAACTTGGCCGATGTCATTTACGGCATAACTCTGTCCCATCAAACCAAGTACCAGTCCTACCTGAAGCCCTTCCACAGACCCTTGAACAAGGGTTTCTGGTGTTTGGATGGAAACGTCCTTCGATACTGCCGATGTCATTGCCGCAGAGGCAATGCCTCCGGCTGCGCCCTCGAGGAAGTCTTTGCCGGGAATGCTGGCAAGCTTACTAGCTTGTACAGCTGTGCGGGAAAGGATTTCCGAGATCCTGGCTGTGTTCCGCATAAGCAGCTTTTGTTCTTGTATGACAGAGCGGATGGCTCCAACAAGCAGGCTCTTGTAAACATTGGATACTTTTTCTTTTTCCGATTCTTCTTTTCCGACTTGGCCGAGGTATAAATCGACTGCGGTTTGTACGAATGGCTGGAGTTGTTCGTATGTAATTTCCCCATCGTAGTTTTTATAAATAGAAGATGTGGCCCCTTCAGAAATACGGGGGTAAAGCTCACTGGCGCGGGCATTTGCACCCTTTGCTACCAGTCCGCCAATCACACCTTCGGTAACAACTTTGTGAAATTGAGGAAGACCAAGGGTGTTCACGTAGAGGCTGTCGACAATCTTGTCTTGGGCGGGAAGATCAGCTTCCGGGATAATCTGGTACATTCGGGAAGCCCAAGTGGTGAAGGCCGCGTCGCGAAGAATCTTCCCGTCCAAACCGGCCGCTACGCCCGATGCCAATGATGCCTTTACTCCCTCGAGGGGAGCAATGGAGATATCTGCGTGGGTTCCGGAAGGCAATTCTTTGCCAGCGCTTTTAAAAATTCCAGCAGCATTTGAAGTGCCGTCCAACAGTCCGCTTACTGCATTAGAACCAGCCAGGCCTGCTTGCTTTTGTTCGATTCCTGGCTGGGAAAGGATCCCGTCATAGGCACCCTGGGAAATCGCTTTAGTGTAAGCCGCGACATCAGCAGACCGCAGCATCGAAAGTTGGATGATGCCGCTAGCAAGGCCCTGGGACGCAAAGGAGGCGGAGAGGCCAGAATCCAAATTCATGATGCGTGCCGCCCTGAAAGTCCCAGAAAGGGATCCTTTTGAAATTCGACGGGTTAGGTCACTGCCTTTTGCAGGGGCTTGGTCAATTACTGCTACCCCTATGCCAAAGGCGATCGCTTGTGTGATGAGTGTCAGTTGCTTGGATGGGTCGGAATTCCCTTTAGCGGAAAGGGAGACAAACTGGAATGTCACAGTGTCCGCAATGGCCTCGAGGGTTTCGGGTGCATTGGACGTCTCCGATGCTAAGGCACCGGTTGCCGCACAATACGTGGAGGCTTGGACGACCCGTGCAACCTTCTCTACGGTATGACCCGGTGTGGAGGATGCTGAACTTATGCACTCGCTGACAAGCTGGGTTAGCACCTTTGTGTCCTCGCCTGCACGTCCGATGATGCTGACTAAGCTTTCTTGGAGCTTGTTGAGTTCGGCTTGGGCTCCGGCGCTTTGGACGAAAGCCCCAACGTCCCGCTTGATTTCCTGGCTGAATTTAGGGGCTAGGCCTCCCGGGACCTGCCCGTGGATGAAGGGTTGGAGGGTCAATAGCGCGGCAATAGAAGCGGCTATTCGTGTGAAGTGGCTCATTAGGAACATGGAGCTGTGAGGTTTAATTTGACAGTCTTGGAATGGAGTAATGCTTAATGGTTTTTGGTGGCATTTCCCCCATTTATGTGTGCGTTAGGGATACTGGATCTATCCCGGTGTTCAAGGGGAAAATTGCCCATGTGATTTTTGCCCCAATCCTTAGCGCCCCAATCCTTAGCGAACCTGGGGATTGATCACCTCTTGGTGACATCCATTGAGGGCTAATCTGCTTTGACGAGGCCTTTCCTGCCATAGGACGTTCCAAGGCTGTCCAAAATTCGCTAAGGATTGGGGTCCTTACACTTGAAGTGAGAAAGGGCTCGACAAACCGCCGAAGATCGTTTCGCTGAATCGCCTCACAGATTTTCCGGTTGCCCCGCCCTGTGCATTACAAGCCAGCATCATGACTATTAAAAAACGCCTCGTAGCCCCAGGGAAATTCATCAAACCCTCTTTTCAACAGCTCCTGGAGAAGAAGCGTAAGGGGATCGAGTTTACCTCGGAAGAAATACGTTTCATTGTAGAATCGATCCTGGATGAGGAAATGCCTGATTTCCAACAGGCGGCCTTGCTGATGGCTATTTATTTCCAAAACATGTCCGCCCAGGAGACTTCGGCTTTGGCCGAGGAAATGATGCTTTCGGGTGAAGTGGTTGACATGAACAGTATTCCTCGCCCTAAGATCGACAAATATTCGACTGGCGGGGTGGGGGACAAGACTTCCCTGGTTCTTGGCCCATTAGCGGCCGCCTGCGGCGTGATCATGCCAACCATGAACGGGGAGGACGAAGATTACGGAATCCGCAACCTCACCAAACTTTCTGCTATACCGGGCTTTACAGCTGATGTAGACCTCAAGCAATTCAAGGTGCTCCTGAAAAAAGTTGGGTGCTGCATGGTGGAAAAGCACCCGGAGATCGCCCCGGTGGACGACATTCTATATGCCTTGCGTCAAAAAACAGCTACAGTTCCCAGCATCCCACTTATCACTGGCAGCGCCTTGAGCCGCAAATTGGCGGCGGGTGCGGAAGGTTTGGTCGTAGATGTCAAGTGGGGCAAAGGGGCGTTCATCGACGACCTGGAGCAAGCCAAATTGCTTGCCCGATCGATCACTCGTGTAGGCCGTTCGATGAAAAGGCGTTGCGTAGCCTTAGTGACAGACATGAACCAACCCCTGGGCAGCGCGGTAGGAACTTCGCTTGAGATCAAGGAAGCCATTGACCTGTTGAAAGGGGAAGGACCGGAAGATTTACAGACCCTTGTCCAGAAACTAGGGATGGAAATCGTCCGATTGGCAGGTGTCGCCGGATCTACCCTTTCTGCCAAGCAAACTGTTCAACGCCATTTGGAAGACGGTTCTGCCTTTGAAAAATTCAAGGAAATGATCGGGGCCCAAGGGGGCGATGTCTCCTACCTCGATGATCCCGATAAATTCAAGAAGGCCAAATACGTTAAAAAGTTGCCTGCGCCCAAGCGCGGCTATGTCCATGCAATCGACACCGGGCTGATCGCATGGGGCGTGAAAGTGCTCCAGACCATGAAAAGCGGGAAGACCGACCACTCTGTCGGGGTGACCGAAGTCAAAAAGATCGGAACCCAAGTGAAACAAGGCGAGCCGTTGATGATGATTCATTATAACGACGAAGCCCGCCTTGAAGCCGCCCTCGAGTACCTGAAACCCGCTTACCGTTTGGCACCAAAACGCCCCGCCATCCCCGAATTGATCGTGGAACGCGTTGCGTGAGGCACGAATGGAAAACTGGTAGATTTCTTAAAACAGCTCCCCTTGCACGGCCTTAGTGGGAGGCTGCGGGGTTACTGTTTTAACTTCCATTGCATCGGCGTCGGCTCCCGAATCCTGTTCGTTTCCATTGAGTTCGATTAGGAACTTTTCTTCGTCCCAAGTTTCGATCCCAAGCTCCTCCGCTTTCTTTAGTTTTGAGCCCGCCCCCGACCCGGCAATGACACAATCCGTCTTCTTGCTGACACTCGATACCACCTTCCCCCCCCGAGCCTCGATCAACTCGGCGGCTTCGGATCGTGTATGCACCTCCAATGTCCCGGTAAGAACAAACGTCCTACCATCAATTGCGGCATTTCTTGCTGGTGAAGAACTGGTTTCACCGATGGTATCCTCCATCCGGACGCCAGCGAGGGCCAACCCCTCCACCAATTTCCGGTTCACCCCGTCCAGGAAGAAATCACGGACGGCCTCCGCAACAATTTTGCCCACATCCTCGGTCTCGGCCAACTCTTCCACGGTAGCA
>JAYPDO010000003.1:0-24080 GCA_038125285.1 Opitutia bacterium | reverse complement strand
CCGTATGGCATCCAAGCTGCCGAATTGCCTCGCCAGCCTTTTGGCAACCCCTGCGCCGACATGTTGGATCCCCAGCCCGTGCAGTAGGCGCCATAGCTCCTGATTTTTGCTTCCCTGTAAAGCGGCCAAAAAATTTTCTGCCGACTTCTCTGCCATTTTATCCAGGTCAACCAAGTCTGCCATCCCTAGCCCGTATAGGCCGACAATGTCCACAATCCGCCCCTTGTCCACCAATTGCTCGATGATGGAGGGGCCAAGGTGCTCAATGTCCATGGCGTTCCGGGAGCCAAAGTGCTGGATCCGCTTCCTCACTTTGGGCGGACACGCATAATTCGGGCAACAAAGGGCGACATCCCCCCTAAGTTTTTCAAGCTTCGCACTGCAAACCGGACAGTTCTTCGGGAATTGGTATGGAACTGAATTGGCCGGGCGTTCTTCCAACACAACCCTCACGACTTGCGGGATAATTTCCCCTGCCTTTTCCACAACCACCGTATCGCCGACACGGATGTCCTTCCGACGGATTTCGTCCTGGTTATGTAAGGTAGCCCGAGAAACCGTTGTCCCCGCCAACTGCAACGGCTCCAACTCAGCGACCGGGGCCACTGTACCTGTACGACCGACTTGCAGCGTGATCCCAAGTAACTTCGTTGGCTTTTGTTCTGCAGGGAACTTGTAGGCGATGGCCCACCTCGGGGCTTTGGCCGTGGTACCGGCGAGTTTCTGGTTTTCCAAGGAATCGACCTTGATGACGGCACCGTCGGTCTCGTAGGGATACTTATGTCGTAAACGCTCAAGCTCGCAGATGGCCTCCCAGGCGGATTCCAAGGAACCACACTCCCAGAAATGCCCGGTTACGGGCATGCCCCAACCCAAGAGGGCTCTACGGAATTCCGAAAGGGTGCCGAAGACTTGTGGTTCGCAGTATCCCAAGCCGTAAAGCACGATCTCCAGTTTCCGCCCGGCAACCAAGGAAGGGTCTAGCATCTTTAAGGTGCCGGCAGCCAAATTCCTGGGGTTGGCATATAATGGTGACCCTTCCTCCTCCCTTGCCTGGTTGATCCGCCGGAACTCTTCATTACCAATAAAAATCTCCCCGCGGATTTCGATCAAACCAGGAGGGGTAGCCTCTGGGAATCGCTTTGGCAAACCGTGGATCGTACGGACATTCTGTGTAACATCATCCCCCTCGACCCCATTCCCCCGGGTTGCCGCCTTCACGAGCGTCCCTCTTTCATAGGTCAGGCTGACGGCGACTCCATCTACCTTTGGCTCAACAACAAATGGGGTATCGCTCACGCCGCTCCCCAATGTCCCGGCCAAGCGGTTACCAAAGGCGAATAGCTCCTCCTTGCTGTAGGTGTTATCCAAGCTATACATGGGTAGCAAATGCCGATGGGAAACAAACTCCTCCAACCGGTCATCCCCGACTTGCGCCCGCGCCCCCAACTCCCTGGCTAGTTCCGGGTAGGCTGCTTCCAGCGCCTCCAACTCCCTCTTTATCCCGTCGAATTCCTGGTCACTAATAACCGGCAAGGCCGAGCGATAATATAAATCCTCATGGCGGCCGACTTCCGCCCTCAACGCCCTCATTTTCCTGATCAATTTCGAATCCTGCATTTTCACGTACCTCTTTGGCAGATTTTCGACGGTGGAAAAGACGGAATTCTAAAAACTTCCGATAAAAACCACCCTGGCATAGAGCAACACCGCAAGCATAGCCCCACCAATATCCGCAACCCAGTCAGCCAAATCCGGATACCGACCAGGGACCAAACTTTGGTGCCACTCGTCCGATACCCCGTAAAGGGAGGCCATCAATACAGCCAGCCGCATCCCCCTCGTACCGGGTTCCCAAAATACCCCAGTTCGGCAAACCAGCGTCCCCAACAACCCGTAAGCGACGAAAATGCGCCCACTTGTCCGGGACGTCCAAAGGCGGCTTGTCCCCGAACTTTCTCTGGGAAGAAAGCCAGAACAATGTGGCCATCCATGCGAATGCGTAAGCGAACCTGGACACGCCGTGTAACTTTTTAACACAGTTTGCCTGTCAACCCAACTCCCCGCAATCCCGCACGACCAAAAGGTTTGCCGCTTGCACTGTGGATAACCTCCAAAAACTGGAACAAGTTTCCGTTGCCCAATCACCTCCCAAATCCATCAATTAATTACCTCACATTGAAAAAATTTCTGCCACCCCACAACCCCCTGAAAAATTTTCCGGCCAAGCCATGACCCCCCGCTATCACACAGAAAAAGTTTTGAACGCCCCCCAAGATATTGGGGTCAATGCGCAGGATGGCACAACATCTTGTGTCCCAATGGGTTGACAATGGAAAATCCGTGCGTTGAGATTTTTTAAATTTTCCGTGGAAACGGTCTGAAATCCACCCCGTAAAAATTCACATCTTTCCTTTCCTGACTCACCTGAAGCCCCCTAAGCGACAACCTTGGAACAACCCGCAATTTTTTCAGAAATGGATATCATCGACATCACAATCGGCAACAAAACCTTTACCCTGGACAGGGAAAAGGCCGAGGCTGCCCACGCTGCGAAAAAAGTTATCAACGGACGGGAGTCCATGACCTTCAACCTCCTTCCCTTGAAATACTCTTGGGCCTACGAATCCTACAAGAAAATGAAGGCCAACCACTGGGAGCCCGAGGATATCCCCATGCAGAAGGATGCGGCACTGTGGAAATCGACCCAATTGAAAGATGTCGAACGCTGGATCATTAAAATGGGGATCGGATATTTTTCTGCAGCGGAAGGCATCGTAGGGGACAACGTCATCCACGTCATTCGCGAGCTGGTCACTGCCCCCGAACTCAAGCTGGTATTTGGCCGCCACTCCCACGAGGAAAACATCCATGCCGACAGCCTCCTGTACATGATCAGCTCCCTTGGAATCAACCCCCACGAGTGCGAGGCCATGTTCGAGCAAATCGAGACCATCCGAAGGAAAAACGAATTTGTCACCCGGACTTCCCGCTCCCTCCGCAGGGATTTGGATCTGACCCGCACTGAAAATAAGCAACTGTTTGCTAAAAACATCTTCGTTTACGGACAATGCATGGAAGGGACACAGTTCTACGGTCTTTTTGGGATGATCCTTAGCCTCAAGCGGCAGAACAAGTTCGAGGGGATCGGCAAGATGTTCGAATACACCTTGCGGGACGAGTCTAACCACATCGGCCTGCTTCGCAACCTCCTCAACGAATTGGTCAAGGAGAACCCGGACATTTGGACGGACGCGTTCAAGCAAGAACTCGTCGAAACAATGAGAGAAGCCGTGGCACTGGAAAAGGATTTCATCTCCGATTGCCTTCCGGTCAACGCCGTCGGATTGAGCGCCGAAGAGTTCCACCAATACATCGACTTTATCGCCGACCGAAGGTTGGATAGCGTAGGCTTGCCCGAACTGAATCCAGGAGTGGAGAATCCCTTCCCCTGGCTGTCCGAGACTATGGATCTCAAGAAAGAGCAAAACTTTTTTGAGGGCACGGTAACGGAGTACCAAAAATCAGCCGTACTCACGGATGACATCGACGACGACGAACTCGTTGGCATTTGAGGCGAATCTAAATTTTGTAGATACTAACGAAATCAATACATCCAAGGGACTAAGAGGTAACCGCATTCGATGAAGATAGCACGAAACACGTTTGAAGAAGACCAAAAGGTCAAGGAAAGCTTTACAGCGTTCCGCGATCAGGACGAGATGTTCAACTGGGCAGGATTGGTGGACACCGACCGGTGGAGCACCGGACAAATACGCATAAATATTCCGGAGGCACAAGAGGAACAAGACTTCAATATCGCCGAAGTCGCCAACTTGATTGGCACGGCTCTCGCATCCCTGCTGCGCTCACGCGAGGAACAAGACATTTTCACTGAAAAGAACCAGGATTTCGTCGCCAGGATTACACAACTGGTAGGCGAAAGGCTGGAAAGCGAACTGGCCGATGGAAGTTCCATCCTGCTCTCCCGTCAAGCCCTCCACCAGCTCATCGAAAAGGCTCTCATTGAAAATGAGGCCCACGATGTGGCCCGGAGCCTCTTGATCGTCAGGAAAGCCGCAGATCAATCCGGGGGTCTTGAAGATGATGAGGAAATTGGCACCCAACTGCGTTTGATCCGCAGGAACGGTAAAGTGGTGCCCTGGAACGAGTCGAAGATCGAAATCGCTATCAGGCAGGCGTTTTTGTCCCAGAAGCTCGATTCGGAGCCTGCTGTCCAGCTGGCGCGTGATGTTACCGCACACGTGCTCAGGCTGGGCCAGGAATTTATTAACATAGAGGACGTACAAGACATAGTGCAGGAAGTGCTCATGCGCAGCGGCCAATTCAAGGTGGCCGAGTCCTACATCCTCTATCGTGCCCGCCGAGCCTATGCCCGGGAAATTGCGGAACAATCCCAGACCCCAGAGAATGAAAACCAGGACTCCATGGTTGTCGTCGAAATGCCAGACGGCGAATCCTTCTTCTGGGACGGGGTAGACCTGCGCAAACGGATTGAGTACGGTATGATCGGGCTCGACCTCTGCCTTTCGGTGGAGGAGATCGAGCGGGAACTCCGCCGGTCTATCTTTGCTGAAATCAAGCAGGACGAACTCAGAAACACTATTGTGCTAAACGCCAAGGCCTTGCTCGAAAAGGATGCGGATTTCTCCAGATTCGCAGGCCGTATTCTCCTGACCTACATCTACGAGGAAACCCTCGGCTGGAGCATTGTGCAAGACGGGGTCGAGAGGCTGAAGGACTTCCACCGCAACAATTTCGAAAAGTACCTCAAGAGGGGAGTGGAGATCGGCCGATTGGACAAACGTTTGCTTAGTTATGACCTGGGCAAACTCTCCTCATTGCTGGATCCGACCGCCGACCTCGACTTCGACTTCCTCGGCATCCAAACGCTCTACGACCGCTACCTGATCGTTGACAAGACTTCCGGCCAGCACCGCCGCCTGGAGTGCCCCCAATTCTTCTGGATGCGAGTGGCCATGGGCATCTTCCTCAAGGAAGAGCGCAAGCAAGAGAAGTGCGTTTCCGAGCTTTACAGCCTCTACAAGAGTCGCCGCTTCTGCTCCTCGACACCCACCCTTTTCAACGCAGGGACACCGCACTCACAGCTCTCCTCTTGCTACCTCTACAAAGTCGATGACGACCTGGAGTCCATCATGATCCGGGGCATCGCCGAAAACGCCTTCCTCTCCAAATGGGCTGGCGGCCTTGGGGGCAGTTGGACTGCAGTGCGCGGCACTGGCGGCTACATCAAAGGTACCAACGGGGAAAGCCAAGGCATCATCCCCTTCCTCAAGCTCCATAACGACCAGCTCCACGCCGTAAACCAAGGTGGCAAACGCCGCGGTTCCGGCTGTGCCTACTTGGAAACCTGGCACAACGACCTTTTCGACTTTCTCGAACTCCGGAAAAACGTAGGGGACGAACGCCGTCGCACCCATGAGATGAACACGGCGAACTGGATCCCCGACCTCTTCATGAAACGGCTCCAGGAAAAGCAGGACTGGACCTTCTTCCGGAGCAACGAAGTCCCCGACCTCCACGAGCTCTACGGGAAAGCCTTCGAGAAGAAGTACGTCGAATATGAAGCCAAGGCTAAAGCCGGCAAGATCTTCGGCGAAAAGCATCCCGCCATCGACATCTGGAAACGGATGCTCAAGATGCTCTTCGAAACTGGGCATCCCTGGATCACCTTCAAGGATCCCTGTAACGTCCGCAGCCCACAGGATCATGTCGGGGTCATCCACAGCTCCAACCTATGCACGGAAATCACCCTTAACACGGGCAAGGATGAGACCGCCGTCTGTAACCTCGGCTCCGTTGTCCTGGATTCCCACCTGGACAAAAACGGTAACATAGACCACCAGAAACTCCGCGAAACCATACGGATCGCCGTCCGTGCGCTCGACAATGTGATCGACCTGAACTTTTACCCGACCAAGGCCGCCAAGACCGCCAACAGCCGCCACCGCCCAGTGGGGCTCGGTGTCATGGGTCTTCAAAACTGCCTCTACAAAAAGGATCTGCCTTTCGCCAGCCAGGCCGCCGTTGATTTCAATGATGTGGCCATGGAGGCCATCTGCTACTACGCCTACGAAGCCTCCAGCGACTTGGCCAAGGAGCGCGGGACCTATTCCTCCTACAAAGGTTCGAAGTGGGACCGGGGCATGATGCCCCAGGACACCCTGGCTCTTTTGGAGGAAGAACGCGGCATCGAGATCGAAGTTCCTCGGGGCGGCAAGCTCGACTGGGCCGGCCTGCGTGACAAGATCGGCAAGCAAGGCATGCGTAACAGTAACGTCATCGCAATTGCCCCGACAGCCACGATCTCGAACATAATGGGCAGCTCCCCTTGCATCGAACCGCTCTTTAAAAACCTCTTTGCCAAGAGCAACCTTGCAGGCAGCTTCACGGTGCTAAACCAGTTCCTGGTGCGTGACTTGAAGAAGTGCAACCTATGGAACCAAGAGATGATCAATGATCTTAAATACCACGACGGTGAGTTGAGGGACATTCCGAGCATCCCGGAAAACCTGAAGGAAAAGTACCATACTGCCTTCGACATCCCGTTCCAGTACATTATCGACGCAGCAGCACGACGCCAGAAGTGGATCGACCAATCGCAGTCAGTGAACCTCTTCATTGCCAACCCAGATCTCAAGACTTTGTCCCACATGTACCTCTCGGCATGGAAGAAAGGGCTCAAGACAACCTACTACTTACGCTCCACCGCCGCGTCCAAGATCGAAGCCGCAACCCTTGGGCGCAAAACCAGCCCGGACAGCAAAGCGTCCAGTAGCGCCCAAACGGAGCCCAAGGCATGCAGCATCCTCGACCCTGACTGCGAAGCCTGCCAGTAGCTGGAGCCCGGTATGACCATCCAAGAGCGGCTTGGGCGCCACTTGAGGAGAACCCCTAGCATTCATCCCTCAGCCTACATTGCACCAGGGGCGACAGTCCTTGGGGATGTCACAGTCGGCAAAAACTCCAGCATATGGCCGGGCGCTGTCCTCCGGGGTGACATAAATAGCATTCGGATAGGGGCGAACTCCAACGTACAGGACTGTGCCGTAATCCATGTGGCCGACGACTACCCTGCCATAATCGGGGATCATGTGACCGTTGGCCACGGGGCGGTTGTACACGCTTGCAAAATCGCGGACAAAGTCCTTGTCGGCATGAATTCAACCATATTGGATGGCGCGGAAATCGGTAAAGGCTCTATCATCGCCGCCAATTCCCTTGTGAAGATGGGCATGTCAGTCCCACCGGACAGCCTAGTGGCCGGCGTTCCGGGAAAGGTCATCCGCCAACTATCAACCGAGGAAGTGGAAAACAATAAAGCCCTCGCTGGAAAGTATATACACGTTTCTGCGGCACATAGGGTAAGAGCAGGCTGACCAGATTACCTTCTTCCACGACCAAACTTGCCGCCGCGTCCCATCAGGCCGCGTTTTTGTGGTAATCCCTTTGGTTTGCCGGGGATTTCGGTCATGGGCGGGATGCGGTAGTTAAAGTCCTCGACGACTTTCCTAGGGATTTCCTGGCCGATAAAGTTTTCAATGGATTTGACTTTGTCCAATTGGTCAGGGGAGAAGAGGGTGTAGGCGTCGCCTTCTGTCTTAGCACGGCCGGTCCGGCCAATACGGTGTACATAGTCTTCAGCGTGCTGCGGGACGTCGTAATTGATGACGTGCTGGACACCTCGGATGTCGAGGCCGCGAGAGGCGATGTCCGTGGCGATCAGGGTCGTGATATTCCCTTCTTTGAAATCCTGGAGCGCTTTGGCACGTTCCTTTTGCTGGAGGTCGGAGTGCATGACGGCAAGGTTTTCGTTGCCGTGTTGCCGGAGCCATTTTGCAATCCGATCCGCTCCGGCCTTGGTCTGGAAGAAGATGATGGTGCTTTGGGTACCGATCTTTTCTAGGATGTGGATGAGCAAGTCGAATTTGCGCATAGCATCAACGGGGTAAAGCGCGTGGGCCACAGTCTCGGCAGGGGAGACGCGCAGGCCAATGTTGACTTCGACAGGTTTGTATAGTGCAAAATTAGCAAGAGCCTTGATCGAATCCGGCATGGTGGCCGAATACATAAGGGTTTGGCGCTTCCGAGAGCATTTGCCGATAATCCGCCGGACGTCCTCAATGAAGCCCATGTCGAGCATGCGGTCAACTTCGTCGAGGATGAGGATTTCGATTTTGTCGAGATGGAGTGTCTTTTGCTGGAGATGGTCAAGGAGCCTGCCGGGAGTGGCGATCATTATGTCCGCCCCGTCCTTGATGGCTTGGCGTTGGGCACCGTAGCCGACGCCACCGTAAATCAGCCCGAGGGTGAGGTCCAGGTATTTCCCATAGTAAGAAAAGTTCTCCTCGATCTGGCATGCAAGCTCCCGGGTGGGAGTCAAAACCAGGGCGCGGGTATGGCTATGTTGCTTGAGCCTCTGGAGGGTGGGAAGGGCGAAGGCGGCGGTCTTCCCTGTACCGGTCTGGGCGGAGCCAATCATGTCCTTTCCAGCGAGGATGTGGGGGATAGACTGTTCCTGGATTGGGGTCGGCTCGGTATACCCCCGCTCGTCTAGGGCTTGGAGAATTTCCTTCCGGAGTTGGAGATCTTGAAATTGCATGTTTGGAAAAAAGTTCGCTGGATGTGGGAAACCTAATGCCGATTAGTACGATAGACACTCCAGGCTCCTACCGGGGGCGGATTGCGCCGACCCCAAGCGGTTTGCTACATACCGGCCATGCCCGCACGTTTTGGATGGCTTGGCACCGTTGCCAGGTCGCTTCCGGTATGTTAGTCTATCGCAATGAAGACCTCGACCCCCTTCGTTGCAAGGCTAATCTAACGGATGTCGCGCTGGCGGACATGAGATGGCTCGGCCTGCATTGGCAGGAAGGGCCGGATGTCGGCGGCCCTCATGCCCCCTACCACCAAAGCCAAAGGACCAACTTTTATCTCCAGGCTTGGAAAAAGCTGTTGGCCAGGGGCCATATTTACCCGTGCCGCCGGTCCCGCAAGGAGTTGCGCGACTATGCCCAGGAAAAGGGATTGGATGCCTTTGATCCGGTTTTCCCGGAAGATTGGCGGCCGAACGATTACGACAGAGAGGTGCCAAGCCCCAATAATGACCATGCCTGGAGGTTTAAGGTGCCCATCGGCAAACGGGTGGTTTTTGTGGATCGGAACCCCTTGGTAGGTGAAAAGTCCTACGTTTGCGGGGAGGATTTCGGAGATTTCGTGGTTTGGCGCCGCGACAATGTCTCGGCTTACGAGCTTGCGGTGGTGGCCGATGATGCTGCCATGGGGATCACAGAAGTGGTCCGGGGCGAGGACTTGCTGCTTTCTACAGCCCGCCAGATCCTCCTCTATGATGCACTAGGCCTGGCTCCCCCGGCTTTTTTCCATTGCCCATTGTTGCTCGACGAAGAAGGGCGGAAACTTTCTAAAAGCCTGGGTTCGAGGAGCATCGCTGAAAACCGGGATTGCGGGGTCGACCCTATTGAATGGAGGCTGCGTTTCCAAGAGGATTACGATGCTTTGGCAAAAGGCATCAGGATCTAAGTCATGGCGCATCCCAAGCCTCCGGACTATTGACCTCCCGTTCCCATTCCGCTATATATCCAATCCTTTTACAGTGACTGAGACCCCTCAAGGCAAGGATGGCGGTTGGGAGTTCCTCGCTAGGCTGGCAAGGCAGAGCCAACTGGACTTTTTCCCAGTCCGAAAGGCACTCAAGGGCTATAGCAAGACCGCTTTCAGTGGGGATGCAATGGCTGGAATAAATGTTGCGTTGCTGACTTTCCCTCAGGGAATGGCTTATGCTATGATAGCGGGATTGCCTGTGGAGTACGGGCTATTCGGTTCCGCAATTGCCTCGGTACTGGGTACGATGTTCTCCGGTTCGAAGTTCATAGTCCTGGGGCCGACCAATGCGACTTCGGTCATGATGCTGAGCACATTTTCGACCCTTGGCGCGTTGACCTTGGCACAGAAAGCGGCAGTCATACCCTCCATGTTGTTCATGGTCGGGGTGTTCCTGACCGTCGGTGCGATGTTCAGGATGGCCAGCATGATCCAGTTCGTCTCCAGGACGGTCGTGACTGGATATGTGATGGCTGCGGCCTTGCTGATCATGGTGAACCAGGTAAAGAACTTGGTGGGATTTCAAGTTTACCCTGGGGAGAAAGCCGTTACGTTCTTGGACGTCAGTCTGCTTACCTTTCAGAAACTTACCGGGATGCATTGGGAAGCCTTGGAAACTTGGTATCCGATAATTTTGGGAGCAGGGACACTTGGAATTTATCTGGCCTTGCAAAAAAGGCTCCCGACACTGCCAAACGTCGCCCTGGCCTTGATTATGGGTTCGGTATTGCATGAATTTGCCCATGCATGGTTCCCTGGCTCTATACCGGGGATCGAGATGTTGGCGAGCCCGGAGGCAGGGGGAATACGGTTGAGTTTCCCTGCATTTGAAATGGAGCAGATGCGGATGTTGATCGGTGCAGCCGTGGCGATGTCGCTGCTTTGCCTTTTAGAAGGATTGTCGATCGGGAAATTGTTGGCGGCGCGCCAAGGAAAGCGCTTGGATGCGAACCAGGAGATGTTTGGCTTGGGGATCGCCAATCTGGGTTGTAGTGTCCTGGGCGGGATGGCCGCTTCAGGTTCCCTGACACGTTCCGCCCTCAATGCCAACTGCGGTGCTAAGACCCAAGTTTCCAGCCTGTTTTGTGGAGGGTTTTGCATGGCTGGCATCCTGACCATTGGGAAGTACATTTCCCATGTGCCCAAAACTTGTCTGGCCATTATGATCATGGTGATCGGGTATTCGCTTTTTAACCGGAAACAGTACCGGATGGTCACCCATTCGACGATTTCGGACGCGGTGGTCTTCTGGGTCACTTTCGTAAGTGGTCTGGTCTTCGCCCTGGACTTCGCGATCTATGTGGGGGTCGGGGCGTCAATCATCCTTTACCTCCGCAAGGCCGCAGCGCCCCAAATGGTGGAGTACGGTTTCAACGACAAGGGGCAACTCCAGGAGTTGGCCACAAGGAAGAGGTCGGATATGGAGATCTCCATCGTCCATGTCGAAGGAGAGTTGTTTTTCGGTGCGGCGGACTTTTTCCTGGAGCAAACCAGGCGGTTTTGCGCGGACCCGAACCTGAAGGTGGTCATACTCAAGATGCGAAATGCAAGGAACATGGACGCCACAAGCTGTATGGCCATGGAGGAATTGGTCCGGTACATGAGGAAGTCGGAGCAACACATCCTGGTCTGCGAGGTAAAGGACGGCATATTGAAAGTCCTCAAGAAATCCGGGTTGTGGGGATTGATCGGTGAGGAGAACCTGTTCCTGGACGACTCGAAGAACCCTACCTTGTCGGCGGCAAAGGCCGTCCGGAGGGCAAAGCAAATCGTCGGGACGGACAAGATGAAGGTCAGCATTTACGTAGATTCGGTCAAAGCACCGAAACCGGATGGGGGAGAAGGGAAAGGATCGACAAACTAGGCGGTTTGCGTATCTATCCTGTGCTCCCTGTTCTCCTAGAGCCGTGAGAATCCCTAATCTACTCCTCTTTCTCTTTGCCTTGGCGGCAATTGTATCGCCAGATTTAGGTGGCATGGCTACGGAACGATCCTTCAACCGGCTCGATATGCGTCGTTTGTTCAATCCCTATGTCGGCCAATGGGAAGGGGAATGGGTCATTTCGGACGTGGAAGGCCAAGTGGTAAAAAAAATCAAACTCCAACAACAATACTGGTGGGACAAAGGCCACTTAAAGGGGGTCATGATCTACCAGGACCTAGGAAACAATTCCAGGTTGACGTCTGACATTTACTTGGAAAATGGTAAAATCATCAGCGAAGTCCTCAACGATGGGGACAGTAGCTACTATCAGGGCCATCCTGGGGAAAATTCAGTACTGTGGACACCAGTCGAACATGAAGAGATCCTCAAACGGCGGATACTGGAGTACATCACCCGGAACGACGGCACAACCTGGTTTATTTCAGAGGGTTTCGAGCGGTTCATTGATGACGAAGCCATCCAGACCCTACTTTTCCGGGTTGTCATGAAAAAGGCGGATTGAGCCTGATGCAGCCAAAAGCCTTTCCCCGTTACCTTATTTCCCCAGCTGCTTACGGAGGCTGGCCAGCCAGGGATTGCTTTCATGGAGATAGTCCTGTTGGGCAAAATAGGCTTGGGACCGGGCTTTCTGGAGGGTCTTGAACCTGGGATCGTCCTTGATTTTCCATAGCGGCTTTCCTTGTTTTTAGGAGATCCTGGTCAGACGGGAAAAGTCCAGGGTAGGAGGTCTCCAGGTTCTCCTGGGCGGATTTGGCGGCGTGGAGTAGTCCTTGGTATGAAGGGGACTGCATGTGCTTTAGCCGGGCTCGTTCGAGGGCAGCCTTTTGACGGGAGGCGGGGAGTTGCCCTATGGTAGGATCCTGGCCGTGAAGGTATTGCTCCAAAGCACGGTTTGCCCTGTGGGTGGCGAAAAGGGCATCCTTGTAGGCAGGGTCTTCCAGGAGAGCCTGTTTGCGCTTTTCCTGGATCTTCTTTTCAAGTATTTCATCGGCAGGAAGGCATCCGGGAACTCCCTTTGTTTTTCGTGATCCAATTGTTCCACATCATTGACTAGTTGGCGGTAGGCGGGGTCATTGAGATGGAGGGATGCGTGGGTATCTCGCTTGAGGGTTTCATATTCCTCTTCCGGATCCTTCCTGACGGGGAATTTGCCGGAGTGGGCGAGGAGCCTGGAGAGGTTTTCCGAGTAGTCCTTATGCTTTCGGACATTGAAGGCTTGGATGTTGTCAAATGCTGCGGAAGGCCGGTCCACTTGTACGGCAAAGTAGGTGCGTTCCTGCCCGAGGATGGGGTGTTTGGCATATGCCAGGTGTTCGTAATCGATATGGGCAACCAGTTCGTCCCCAAGGAATTCTACGGTCATGGTGTACCATTGGCCAGGTAAGAACTCGTAGGCATATTCCCCATGGGTCATTGGGTACCAAGGGCCACGATCATCGAAGGCAGTCTGGATGAAAAAGTGGCCAGGATGGATGTGGACGACTGCATTGTAATACCCGGAGGAACCGGTTACCAACCGCAGGTCGCTAGCGCCATCGAAACGGAAATCAAAACGTACCAGAGCATCCTTGAACCGGGGCTCCTTGTAAAAAACCCGCTTGTTTTCTCCCGGAAGTTTGTTGCGGCGAAGGATGCCGCCGCCAGTTTCCCATTCTTTCTCCACCCACCATCTCGGACTGATTTGGCCATCGGAAAAATGTTCACCAAAGAGGAGTCCCGATGGCTCGGCCAAGAGCGGGGGGGAGGGAAGCCGGGCACCAGTATCGACACGCCATCCGGCCAGCAAGGTTTGGAGTTCCTGGACAATGCCAGGATGTATGGCTGAAAGGTTCTCCTTTTCAGAAGGATCATCCTTGAGGTTGTACAACTCATAGGGGGAAGTGGTACCTGGGTTGAAAAACTCGACCAGCTTCCAATCGCCCTTCCGGATAGCCCCTGCGGACACCCCTCCGAGGAAATGGGGGCTATCAAGAGGATAGTGCCAATGGAGGATGCGACCGCAGGTGTCGGATTCAGGGTTCCGGAAGTAGTCCAGGATGGATTGGCCATCCAGGACATGGGAAGGTTCGGGCTGGATTCCCACTGCTTCCAGCAAAGTCGGGTATATGTCCTGGTTCGAGGTCAAATGTTGGCAAACTTTCCCTGCAGGCACCTTTCCGTTTGGCCACCGGACGAGGAAGGGGACTCGGATCCCTCCTTCATAAAGCTGGCTCTTGCCCCCACGCAAAGGGGCATTGGAGCTAACATTGGTTTCCCCTCCATTGTCCGAGGAAAAGATGAGGATGGTATCATCGAAAAGGCCAAGTTCCTTGAGCTTGTGGTCTATCAAGCCAATGCCTTCATCGATGCACTCCAACATTGCGGCTAGGTGGGGGTTGTGGTGCTGTGCCCAGTGGTTCCCGGCATCCCAGGTAAGCCCATTGTCCTGGCAGAGGTAACAACGGTCCCGCGTACTTGGCCCGGGCTTGTACTTTTTCCGGTATTTTTCCACCAAGTCCGGCCGGCCATTGAGGATGGTGTGAGGGGCGAAATGGGAAAGGTAAAGGAAGAACGGACTAGCCTTGTTCCTCCCAATGAATTCAACGGCCTCCAAGTTAAGGCGGTCGGTCAAATACTCCCCCTCTCCCAATCTATTATCGGAAAGGTCTACCCAAGGGACAGGCTGGGTCCGGAATAAGTATGGATAGAAGTTAGCCCCGTTTCCCACCCCCTTTACTTCGCTGCCGATATTGAAATCGAACCCATGGTCGGCCGGCCTGACTTCAAACTCGGCCCCATGGAGTTTGTATCCGGTCAAATGCCACTTCCCTACCATCCCTGTCCGGTAGCCGTTGCTACGAAGGATTTCCGGAAGGGCCAACTCGCCCGCCGGCAATGCGTTGGCGGAATTTGGGCGGAGGTAATCCAGGATGTTGAGGCGCGCAGGATGCTGCCCAGTCAAAAAGGCGGCACGATAGGGGGAACACACAGGAGCCGCCGCATAAGCCTGGGTGAAAAGCACGCCTTCTTGGGCCACCTTGTCCAGGTTCGGCGTTTCATTGAACGCATTCCCATAGCATCCCAACTCCGCCCAACCCAAGTCATCCGCAAGGACAAAGATGATGTTCGGCTCCCGGGCCAGGACAGGGAGAATGAACAAAACATTGGACAGGGCGTAAAAACAAGAAGTAATCCAGGATTTCATGGTTCCTATACCATGTCCCGGCTGTAAGGAAATTGTAGGGGGTTCATACTGAGGCACACCACGAGGTTCGCCTTTAGTTACCCTCAGTAGGGTAGTTCCCCCCCAGAAAACCTCGAAATTCTAAGGTTTGGGATTGACTGGCTCGCCAATCATGGAGTTAGTGTAACCGTTCGATCAACAGGAACTACTTTTTCAAGCCTATTCCAGATTCCATGGTGTGCCAGCTAGTAATGTAGGTTTGTTGTTGGATCTCCATTTTACCCGGAACGGTGAGCCTGGTTATGGAAACCATTAAAGTTCACCATAAAAAGTTAGAAATATTCATGAGTAAAGGCACTGTAAAGTGGTTCAACGCCGACAAAGGCTATGGCTTCATCCAACCGGCAGACGGGGGCAAAGATCTTTTTGTCCACTTCTCTGAGATCAAGACAGAGGGTTATGCCTCCCTGGACGAAGGCCAGGACGTCGAATTTGAAATCGGAGACGGTAAAAAGGGTCCCTGCGCCAAGAACGTCGTCGTTTCATGACCCCACCCCTGGCAATGCCAGGTCGCCATCTGAGTTAGACGGCGAACCGGATGCCGGATATTCAGGATTCCTTGCAGATGCTTCTGGATGTTCCGTAAGCAGGTATCCAGAGTAGGTGTACACAGGGGGGTGGAGTAGGCTCTTGCCCCCTGGCGAGAAGGATTGAGTACTCCAGTGCTGCATCCTGCCTATTCGTTTGCCCTCCTCAAACTTGTCCCAAAAATGTCTCGCACGTGCAATGTAGCGGGCATCATGAACCTTACCCACACCCTTTGCCCCGTGCCGATGCGGCGCCGGGATTTCCTCCAGCTCGGCGGCTCTGCAGCAGCAGGGCTCGGGTTGTCCAGCCTGTTGGAAGCCCGTGCACTTTCAACCCCGGCCGGGAACCCGGTAAAGGACACGGCCGTAATCTTTGTCTGGCTTCCTGGGGGACCGCCCCACATGGAGACTTACGACATGAAGCCGGACGCGCCGGATACCCATCGCGGCGAATTCTCCCCGATCAAGACCAACGTCCCCGGCATCGAGGTCTGTGAACTGCTCCCGTTGCACGCCAAAATCGCGGACAAGTACAATCTCATCCGTTCTGTCCACCACACTTTTGCTGACCACGGGGGCGGCCACAAGCGCTTCCTCACCGCCCGCGACCCGAAGCAGCCTACCGGTTTTGTAAACGATTACCCTTGCGTGGGTTCCATGGCATTCAAAGCCCTTGATGGCAAACGGGACACCCACGGGATGCCCGGCTACATAACCCTTGGCAATGGTAGGGTCAACAGTATCGACACATTCAGCTTCGGCTCGGCATACCTGGGCACGGAGACACATCCTTTCGCCATTTCCGCAGACCCGAGCGAAGAAGATTTCACGGTCCAGAATGTCCACCTGGACGAAGCAATTTCCAAAAGGCTTGGCGACCGGACAGGGCTCTTGGGCGCGATTGACAGCTTCCGCAGGGAAATGGACACGCGCGGCTCCATGGGGAGCATCGACTCCTTTAACCAACGCGCCCTCAACATGATGACCTCCCCCAGCGTGCGGGATGCGTTCGACCTGTCCAGGGAATCCCAACGGACCCGCGAACGTTTCGGCGAGCATAACTGGGGAACCCGTGCCCTCCTGGCCCGCAGGTTGGTCGAGGCCGGGGCGAACTGGGTCACCGTCGTCATGGAAAACCCCTATGGGGATACCGGCGTACCCTGGATCGAGGAAGGTTGCTACAACTGGGATAGCCACGCCGTCAATGCCCACATTTTCAAGGACGCAAAGATCCGCCTTCCCATTTACGACAAGGTCATCACTGCCATGATCGAAGACATATATGAGCGAGGGCTGGACAAGAAAGTCTTACTCGTGGTCACGGGTGAATTCGGCAGGACGCCCCGCATCAATTCCCAGCCCGGGACCAGGACGAAAATCATGCAACCCGGCCGGGACCACTGGCCGCGAGCCATGAGCATCCTCGTTTCCGGCGGTGGAATGCGGACGGGGCAAGTCATCGGTGCGACCAATAGCAAAGGGGAAGAACCTGTCGAACGCCCGCTCACCCCGAACGACCTCTGGGCAACCGTTTACCAACACCTCGGGGTCGACCCAAACCTGGCCTTCCTCGACCACACAGGCCGACCCATGCCCATCTTGCCCTACGGTTCCCCGATCGGGGAACTGGATCCGGTCACGTGAAGATGGCCAACTTCTTCCTTAAGCTCCTCCAAGTGATGCTTGGGGTTCGCTTTAAGGAAGACCCAATGCCTCTGGAGGCTCCGTAAAAGACGGAAGAGGAAACGGGAGTCCTAAAGAGACCTGATCCGGGTTCATGTCCACAAACCATGAACAGGGAGACGATGGTGAAGTGGGGCTAGCCCGCAACCCGCCTCAATCGTCGTAGATCATCTCCTGCTCCCGGATCAACTCGTTCCGGTAAGGGCGGACGAACCCGATCTTGAGAATCGCGACAAAGAGGATGCCAAACAGAGTGGAGGAGTAGGCAGCGACCAAGCTAGCCTCTTTCATTTCCAAAAGTTTTAAGAGGATCAGGGAGACAACCGTGCCCGCAAGGCCGACATAGAGGCCAATATCAAAAAGGTTTTCCTCGTTCTCAAGCAAACGGAGCTTCAATACTGTCGACCCGGCGTCGTTCTTGACTTGCTTCACCTTCACCAAACCAAGGATGAAGATGAGCATCTGGATCAACAAGAAACCGATCATTATTCCCACAGTAACGCTGTGGTTGGTCTCTTTACTTACGGCTTCGGCAGTATTGGCCAAGTGTGTCATATCAAGGTGGACGCTGTTAAATAGGTTCTCCACGTCAAAGTCAAATCTTGGTTCGATACCCTTGAGGATATTCGGCTCGATCAAGATAACCCCAAGCATAGCGGTTATGAAACCGACCAGGAGATAACCCATCACCCGCCCAACAAAATTCTCCGCGCGCCCCGGCAGCACATCTCCAAGCCCGGAGACAAAGTTCCCCATCAGGAAGGTTCCGGCCAAGGTGAGGAAGAACATCTTCAATAGGATTGCCTGGACGGGATGTTGAGCGACGAAAACGAGGAAGGACTTGATCTGAATCTTCCCCAATTCATACCCTATATCATGGAGAAAGCCCAGGGTGGCGGGGATCTTGTAGACCTGTTGTTGCTTCTCCAATAGCAAGTCAAGGCCTCCTTCTTTCATCCGGATGGCAAGCTCCAGGTCATGGAATGCCTCCTCGCGGTACTGCTCGATGTAGGAAACGACCCCGCCGGGATTGTTCGAGAAGAGGATGGCAGAATAGATCAAAGGACGGTAATCCGGGTAAAGGGGCAATGCATCAGGCTCGGCCTTGGGTTCAACAGGATTAACAACGTCTTGCAAACGCACCCGGGATTGCTGGAACTTCGCTGCCGAACCCGCATAGTTGCGGAATAAGTAAACCGTCTTTTCCAAGGGGTACCAATTGTCATAAGTGCGGATCAATTCCTTCAACTGCGCCCAGTCCAGGTAGACGGAAAGGGTTAGCAACGCAGTGTAGAAACGCTTCAACTCGTCAGTGGACGCATCCGTGCCCTTAATCGCCTCCTCAGTCCTTTGGGTCAACCAACGCTCCATCCTCGGGTCGAAGTAATTCCCTTTCAAAAGCATCGCAGTTATCAGGACAGCCATATCCAGGGTCGGGCCGGAAATCGGGTGAGCCGGGTCGATCTGCAGCAACCCTTCCGTGTAACGGGATTCCAACAGGCGGCTGATCCCGGGGCTAACGGACTCACCGAGGTAGTCCTCAATCGCTTGCCGGTTGCTCTCCCGCAAGAGCAAGAAAACCGTCGGGGAAAAAGTATCGTCCTCCCCCATGGGAGACAAACTTGCCTCGATCTCCTCTTTCCCGATCCTCCGCAAAAATGTCCGGAAATGCTCATCCGGCCCCCCCATGTATTTGTAGTAGGGCTGGAGGTTTGCCACCCGCTCGACCTCCTCCGGATCCACCTTGACCAGCCCCGCCTCCATGATGAGACGCACCGGGCTGGACTGCTGCTGGGAAAGCCTATCCATAACCAGCTTCTGGATATCCTTGTTCTTCCCGCCTATGTTTCCGGCGGCTTGCAGGACGCGCTTGTCCACAGACCGGAAGTTTGCTGGTACGTTGAAGCCGAGGTAAGCGAAGCTCACCGCGAACAGCATCGCTAGGAATACCTTAAGCCAATTCATAGCAACACAGCTGCCATCGCAGGCAGGTCTTGTATCCTTTGGGATGAATTCCTCATTGTTTCCTCGGGGCCTAGTGGCTATACCGACCGCCCTTCAAATAGAAAATCATGATTTTGGAAATAAAATTCTACGGCGAACCCGTCCTCCATCAAAAAGGAAAGCCCGTCACCAACTTCGGCGAGCGCCTCCGGCAATTTTCCTCCGACATGCTCGATACGATGCACGATGCACACGGCATTGGACTGGCCTCCCAACAAGTCGGCGAAGCCCTGCAATTCTGCGTAGTGGAAGTCCCGAGGGAATTAGAAGACGAGCCGACCAAATGCATATTCGATGGCAAGGCCACCCCGCAAGACCTCCTCATGCCCATCAGCATGGCCAACCCCCTCGTCACCACCATCGGAAATGAAACGGGAACCATGGACGAAGGCTGCCTATCCTTCCCAGAAATCCGCGGCCCGGTTCAGCGCATCCTAGAAATTCGCGTCACCTACCAAGACCTTGATGGCAACGAACACATCCTCGAATGCGATGGCCTCCTCGCCCGCTGCATCCAACACGAGGTCGACCACCTCAACGGCACCCTCTTCATCGACCGCATGGACAAGAAGGACTTTGCCGAAATCAAAGACGAATGTCGTGCCCTGAAACGAGACACCAGAGATCAGAGGTCAGAGAGCAGCAGTAAATAAATCCTTCGGACCTCTGCCGCTCTCACCTCTGACTTCTTCCACACTTGTGACCTGAGACCTGACACCTGATGCCTGACCAAACCACAGAAAACCGCCTCCGCGAACTCCTCTGCCATCGAATCCTCTACCTGGATGGTGCTATGGGCACGATGATCCAAAAGCACAGCCTGCAGGAGGAAGATTTTCGGGGAGACCTGTTCAAGGAGGCCAATATCGACCTCAAAGGGAACAACGACCTGCTTTCCCTGACCCGCCCGGATATCATCTACGGAATTTACAAAGCCTACTACCTTGCCGGATCCGACATCATCGAGACCAACACCTTCAGTGCCACGACCATTGCACAAGCCGACTACGGGTTGGAAGACGCTGCCTACGAACTCAACACAGTCTCCGCCGAACTCGCTAAGAAGGCCGCACGGGAAGTCATGGAGGCCGATCCCTCCAGGGAATGCTTCGTCGCCGGTGCGATCGGCCCTACCAACCGGACTTGTTCCATCTCACCGGATGTGAACAACCCGGCACATCGAAATGTCACTTTCACTGACCTTGTCCGCGCTTATCACCAACAAATCCGGGGTCTGGTAGATGGAGGAGCCGACACACTCCTGGCAGAAACCACCTTCGACACCCTCAACCTCAAGGCCGCCATCTTCGCGATGGAGCAATACTTCGAGGAAACCGGCCAACGCATGCCTGTCATGCTCTCCGTTACTATCACGGATGCATCCGGCAGGACTCTCTCGGGCCAGACCATTGAGGCCTTTTGGCATAGTGTCCGGCACATCAACCCCCTCAGCGTCGGTATCAACTGCGCGCTTGGGGCAAAGGAAATGCGCCCCTACATGGAAGCCCTTTCCAACATCGCGGATTGCTATGTTTCCTGTTATCCTAACGCAGGCCTACCGAACCCGCTTTCCGAAACAGGATATGATGAAACACCGGACATTACCGGCGGGCTCCTCAAGGAGTATGCCGAAGCCGGGTTCCTGAACATCGTGGGTGGTTGCTGCGGCACGACACCGGACCACATTGCCGCCATTGCCAAACAAACCAAAGGACTCCCAGCCCGCCAAATTCCGGCTATCGTGCCGAACCTGCGTCTTTCGGGGTTGGAGCCCGTCAACATCCCCTGGTCGCAAGCAAGGGCCAGCCAGGACTTCATCATGGTGGGAGAACGAACCAATGTCACCGGCTCCCCACGCTTCCGCAAGCTCATCCAAGAGGAAAAGTACGAAGAAGCCCTCGCTGTAGCCCGCCAGCAAGTCGAGAACGGAGCAAACATCATTGACATCAATTTCGACGAAGGGCTCCTGGACAGCGAGGCTTGCATGACACACTTCCTCAACCTTGTCGCTTCGGAGCCTGAAATCAGCAAAGTCCCCATCATGATCGACAGCTCCAAGTGGTCGGTCATCGAAGCCGGCCTCAAATGCGTCCAAGGCAAGGCCATCGTCAACTCCATCAGCCTCAAGGAAGGGGAGGAAAAATTCCTCGAACAAGCCAAGCTCTTGAAAAGGTACGGCGCGGCCACGGTCGTAATGGCTTTCGACGAAGAAGGCCAGGCTGCGAGCAAGGACGACAAGGTCCGCATCTGCCAACGTGCCTACAAGCTCCTGACCGAAAAGGCCGGGTTCCCTCCCGAGGACATCATTTTCGACCCCAATATCCTCACCGTCGCCACAGGGATCGAGGAGCACAACAACTACGCCGTCGACTTCATCGAAGCCGTCCGCGAAATCAAGGCCACCTGCCCACTTGCCCTGACCAGCGGCGGGGTCAGCAATATCTCGTTCGCTTTCCGGGGGAACAACAAAGTCCGCGAGGCTATGCACTCCGCCTTCCTCTTCCACGCCATCGAGGCAGGCTTGGACATGGGGATCGTTAATGCCGGGATGCTCGAAGTCTACGAGGAAATTCCCAAGGAACTGCTCGAAAAAGTCGAGGACGTCCTCCTCAACCGCCGCCCCGACGCCACCGAGATCCTCACCGACTACGCCGAGCAGTTCAAAGGCCAGGCGACGGGCAAACTGGTTGAGGAAGATTTGGCTTGGCGCGAAGGCACAGTCGCCGAACGCCTTTCCCACGCCCTTGTCAAAGGCATCACCACTTACGTCGACGATGACACGGAGGAAGCCCGCCAGCAACATGCCCGCCCCCTCGACGTCATCGAAGGCCCGCTTATGGACGGGATGAAGGTCGTCGGCCAGCTCTTCGGAGAAGGCAAGATGTTCCTTCCCCAAGTCGTGAAGTCCGCCCGGGTCATGAAAAAAGCTGTTGCCTGGCTCACCCCGTACATGGAGGAAGAAAAGTCGGCTTCCGGGGACAAGTCCGAACACGGCACCATGGTCATCGCAACGGTCAAAGGCGACGTCCATGACATAGGCAAAAACATCGTTGGCGTCGTCCTGGGCTGTAACAATTACCGCGTCGTAGACCTCGGCGTCATGGTCTCCTGCGACGAAATCCTGAGGGTCGCCAAAGAGGAAAAGGCCGACCTCATTGGCCTCTCCGGGCTCATCACGCCATCCCTCGACGAGATGATCCACAACGCCAAGGAGATGGAGCGCCAGGGGTTCGACATCCCCCTCCTCATCGGCGGCGCGACCACTAGCCGAATGCACACCGCCGTCAAGATCGCCCAGCATTATTCCGGGCCGGTTGTCCATGTTGCGGACGCATCCTTGGCCGCCGGGGTCTGCAACGACCTCCTCAGCCCGGAGCGCAAGGCCAATTACATCCGTAATCACAAAGCCATGCAACAGGAAGACCGCGAAAAGTTTGAGAAGAAGACTGCAAAGATCGAGTTCGTGACCATCGAGGAAGCCAGGGAAAACCGGATTACGCACCACTGGAAACCTCTAGAACTGATCACCCCGGAAAATCTGGAACGCCAAGTCCTCGAAACCTATTCCCTCCAAGCCATTGCCGATGTCATTGACTGGTCGCCCTTCTTCTGGACATGGGACATCAAGGGCACCTTCCCCAAAGTCCTTGAACACGAAAAGCACGGTGCCCAGGCCGGTGAAATCTACGAAGAAGCCCAAAAACTCCTGGCCAAAATTATCGCAGAACACCGTTTCCATCCCAAGGCCGTCTTCCAATTCTGGCCCGCCAATGCAGTGGGCGACTCAGTCGAACTCTATACGAACAACGCCCGCACCGAAGTCCTCGCCCAGCTCCACTTCCTCCGCCAACAGCGCAAGATGGCGCAAGACAGCCCCCACTATTGCCTGGCCGACTACATCGCCCCCAAACACACCGGCCTGGAGGACTACATCGGTGCCTTTGCCGTCACCATGGGCACGGGGGTCGAGGAATATGCCAAAACCTTCCAAGACCAAGGCGACGACTACACCTCCATCATGGTCAAAGCCCTTGGCGACCGCATGGCCGAAGCCCTCACAGAACTCCTCCACAAAAAAGCCCGCGACTTCTGCGGGTTCGGCAAGGACGAAAACCTCACCGTGGACCAACTCATCCACGAACGCTACCGTGGCATCCGCCCCGCGCCAGGTTATCCCGCCTGTCCCGACCATAAGGAAAAAGCCACCCTCTGGAACCTCCTCAACGTCCAGGAACACACCGGGATCTCCCTCACCGAATCCTTTGCCATGACGCCCCCCAGCTCCGTCTCCGGACTCTACATCAACCATCCGGACTCCCAATACTTCGGCGTCGGACTCCTCAACCACGACCAAATCGAGGACTACGCAGCCCGCAAAGGCATCTCCAAACAAGAAGCCGAAAAGTGGCTCCAGCCCAACCTCGGATACTAATCCCGATGTCCTCCAACAAAGACAAATTCCGAAAGCTCCTCAAAGGTATCGAAACCGGTGACCCGGAAGCCGTAAAAGTCGTCAACGAGTCCAAGTACATCCAGCACAACCCCCTCACCAAAACTGGGAACATCGGCCTGGCCGAACTGTTTAAACGTTTGGCAAATACCTCCCCAAAGGTCGAAATCGTCCGGATCTTTGAAGACAGGGACTTCGTCTTCGCCCACACGGATTACGATTTCAACGTCTTGGAAGTAGGCTTTGAAGTCTTCCGCTTCGAGGACGGCTATGCAGTCGAACACTGGGACAACCTCCAAACCAAGCCGGGACAGCCCAATCCATCAGGCCACACCATGCTCAATGGCGCCACAGAGATTATCGACCTGGACAAAACGGAAACCAACCGGGAGCTGGTAAGGGAATTCATCGAAGATACCCTGGTGGCCGGGACGGCTGGACAAACTCGCCCACTACGTGGACGCCGGAAACTACACCGAACACAATCCCGGCATGCCGGACGGCTTCCCCGCCCTGGAGGACGCACTGGGGAAAATGGCAAGTTCACGCCAATACCAGGTCATCCACCGCATCCTGGCCGAGGGC
>JAYPDO010000002.1:64444-69241 GCA_038125285.1 Opitutia bacterium | reverse complement strand
CCCGGTGCCTATCTCGTCATCTGCAGGGGCGACGACCTCTACGCCAGCTCCCTGGTCCTCGTCACCCCTCTGAAGATCGAAATCCAGGAAGACGCCACCAGTGGCCGTGTCCGTGCAAATGTCCGGGACATCTCCACAGACAAGTATGTCGCCGGGGTCCACGTCAAAGCCATCGGGAGCAACGACAAAACCTTCCAAAGCGGGGAAACCGACCTACGCGGCATCTACATCGCGGACAACCTCAACGGCACCTCCACCCTCATCGCCCGCGACAAGGAAAACCAGTACGCTTTCTACCGTGGCAAGACCCATCTCGGCATCCAACCTCAATCCAACGCCTCCCCTGCCCAACAAGCCTCACAACAAGAACAAGCCCAACCCCAATACCGGGGCAACCTGGACGTCCTCAACGACCGCATCCAAAAATCCAACTGGGGCGGCTACGATTCCTTCCGCCGAGCCACCAACAAAGGCGTGCAAATCATGCAAGTGAAGTAAAGGGCCTGGCCAGACAGGTCGGGCCGCCCTTGGTACGGGGCGCCAGCGATGCCTTCACTTGCCAGCCTCGGGGTGGATCATCCGGATATGGGGTATCGGTGCCCCGTCGGGAAAGTAGTAACCTACGTGGGCAGGTTGGTTGTAGCCGATTGCCTGGACTGCGACATTCATCCGATAGACCGGGTCGTGCATCAATGTGTAGTTCTTTCGCTCGGTGGGAATCCAGGTCGTGAACAGGAGGAACGCCTTATCGTCGTTCCTCTTGAAAATGACTTCTTCGCGCCAGTCCCCCAAAATATCCGCGACCAGATTGGCGTCGTACTTGGAAGAATGGATCGTGTCGGCACGGTAATACCATCCTGTCAGGACCTTCCCTGCCACCGAGGTGCGGTTCCGAAGTTCCCTCTGGACACCGCCCCCGAAATAGATCGGCTGATGATATGCACTGTACTTGGTTTCTATTTCCTTGCCGTTGCAATCAAAGTTCGGGGTTGCGCTGGATGTGCAGATCGAACCGCGGTAACCAGGATGGACATTTTCCGCCCAGGCACGGCCCACATCGGCCTTGCTGAGGACTTCCCAGATAATTTTCCCCGTGGCCGCGTCCCGCATCGACAAGCCGTAGGTGCTGTTTTCGTGACCTTGGTAGAATTCCAGTCCGGGAAGATCCGGGATGTGGTCGGCCAGGGCATGGGAATCCCCATGTCCCCGTCCTGTGGTATAAAGCCCCTTGCCATCATGGTCGATCGCACATGCTCCATAAATCAGTTCGTCCGACCCGTCATAATCGACATCCCCGACGGCAAGGCTGTGGTTGCCCATCCCTCGATAACTTTCGTATTCGGGGTTGCCTTTCGTGTCAAAAGTCCAGACCCGCTCCAGAGTCTTCCCATCCCAGCGGTGCGCGGCCATTGCAATCCGCGAATAGATTCCCCTCGAATAGACTAACAGGGGGCCAAGGTCCTTGTGGTGCAGCACGGCCGCCTTCAATGAGGACGCCCTGTGCCCGTAACCGTCCCCCCAAGTTTCGACCATTTCGGATTTCGGGCCAATCTGCGGCCAGTAGAGGGTCGTGGCGAGTTCTTCGCCGGTCATACCATTGAAGATCGTGATGTATGCCGGGCCTTCTACCAACCTGCCCGATTTACGTTCAAGGATGACGGTGTCATCATCCGTTGCGGCGGGTCCCTTGCTAAGGTATTTTCCCGTGCCATCCTTCGTACCTGGGGCAGTTTGGCAAGAGACCTCGGCTTTTCCATCCCCGTCAAAGTCATAGACCAGGAGTGCCAGCTTGTTGTGGCTGATGTTCGGGCCGCAAGATATTCTCCACAGACGGTTTCCATCCAGGTCAATCGCCTCTAGGAAAGACGGTTGTCCTTCCCAGACGAAAACCAGTTCATATTGGCCGTCACCATCCAGGTCTCCAACGCCCATGTCCCCTGGATAGTGGTTTTCCGGGTTATCGGACAGCGGGATTTCTTTATAGGCCACCCAGGGCTTTTTCTTGTCAATGGCCCCGGGATGCGACGGCGCGACAAGTGGCCATACAGCGACATTGCCCGATCGAGTCCCGGCATCGTGGCCTTGGAGGGGTTCGACCGCATACTTGTCCGCTTTCTTACCATCCTTATCGACGAAGTTGGTCGAACTGGTGACTGGCAATGGGGTGATTTTCACTCCATTGCGATAGAGGTTGAAACCTATGTCGGGCGGATCAGTGCCCAGCATCCGCCAAGAGAGGAAGACCCCCTCCTTCTGTTCCAGTGCCACAAGTGCACGGTTAAGAAATTCCATCGGGCGCTTTGGGCCAGTGGGTTTGTTCGCCGCATCGTAAACGCCTACCGGCTTACCCGATGAACGGTTGGGAAGAGGGTTACCGGCGACAGTTCCCGACGGTTCCTTGCCTGTGGCAGAATTCTTGATCGATTCAGGCTCATGGCTTTCGACAAGGGAATTTCTTTTCGAACAACCGACCAACAGGATCACAAAACAGGCTAGGGTTGGGAAGAAGCCCGAAAATGGCTTTTGAGAACCTCGCATGACGCGGTTCCAGACGGTTGTATGTGTGCTATATGGCATGATTCGATTTCAGTTTCCAGCAGGCTTTTCAGGAGGTTGGTCAACCACGCTTGGCGGAAGGTCGAAGGATTCAGGATCATCCGGCGTAGCTGGATCGAAACGTCCAGCGTCTTCAGCCAGATATTTCGCCAATTCCGGAACGTGGTTCCGAATCCCTTCGGCCACGCATCGGGCCAGTTCATAAGCTCCGTACGAATTGTGATGGGTCCGATCCTTGAGATCTTCCTCACGACCGGGAAAAGTTCCGGCAGGATAAAAGATGAAGGCTTTTGTGCACCTCCGCGGCCCGAGTGCTGCGTAGAACTGAAGGCTCATGGCGTTCAGGTCGATGACGGGAACCTCCTTTTCCTTGCCGACCTCCCGGACCGCTTCGGCGTAGTCGGCAAGCGTCGGCGTTTGATTTCCGTTCTCATCCATTCGCAACCGTTCCATCGGAGTGACCAGGACAGGCTGCCCATGTTTTGCCCGGACAGCTTCGGCAAACTCGGCCAGTTTAGTTTTATATGTTGTAAAGGGGCCGGATCCGGGACGGTTGTCCTTCTGGTCGTTGTGTCCGAACTGGATGAGCACAAAGTCACCTGGTTGCATCATGCCCAGGAGCTTTTCAAACCGCCGTTGGTATTCGAAAGAACGCAGCGAAAGCCCTGACTCGGCATGGTTCGACACTGCGGCACCAGGACCAAAGAAACGGGGCAACATCTGTCCCCATCCGGCGTAAGGTTCGTTGCGTTGGTCGGTGACAGTGGAATCTCCGGCGACAAACACGGTCACAGCTTCTGCTGCCGGTCGGATAACAAGGGAGACAACCCCTGGCCGTGACCCGTTGAATTCGAATGTGAGCCGGTCGTCCCAATCCGGATGCATTGGTGGCCCCATTTCACGGTTGTTTAACTTTGTCAGGCGGTCGGGAGCAATCTGCGGATGCCTCACATTAACTGCGAATGTGCGGGTCAAGTACTCGCCGGCCTGTGTTTCGACCTTTTCCAACAGGAGGCGACGGGCCTCGGCCTTGACCGTGGTTGAAGTCGGAAGGTCCGGATGCCCGAAACACATCGTCACTTCGTAGTTCCCCTCATCAAGGTCGACGGCAAAGGCCGCCAACTTCCCTCCAGGAAGGAAACCGTAGCCCCGCCCTGGATCGTAGGTCGTTTGCGAAGTGACCTGGATGGTACCGTCAGGAACCTCACCAGATGTGAAGTCGAAGTGCCAACAAGGCCGACTTTTCAGCAATGGTACAAAATCGGGAACGACATGACACAATTCACCCACAACCAGTTGTGCGGTAAGCTTGGCCCCGTAGGAATTGAGATGCGTCTTGTCATCGCCCTTGGGATCAAACCGTTTCGCCGCTTCCGGACCGATCCGGTTCATCTGACGGACACTCAGCATGTTGAGGTCGATGACCGGGACCTCCATTTCTTCGGCTACCGCCTTGGTCGCCTTTGCGTAATCGGTCAGCCGGAAGCCTTCCGGAATTTTGGCCGGCTCAAGCTGCTCCGGATCGATCTTTCCGTCTGAACCGAACAGCCGCCGGGTCAGCGAGGTGACGAGTACAGGCTTCGCCCCGGCCTCGCGGGCCTCCTTCACGTAACGGGCAAGGTTCTGCCGGAACGTCGTCTCCGGGGCAGTTTCCCGCTTCGGGCCTTTGCCCGGCTGGTCATTGTGGCCGAACTGAATGAAGACCCATGTCGGCTTCCCGGCAAGAGCCTGCGTCCACCAGCCTTCGTCCCGATAGCTCTTCGAACTGCGCCCCCCGCGGGCAAGGTTCACACACGTCACATCCGGCTTCAACAAGCTGCAGAAACTATCACCCCAGCCCGAACGGCTCGCGACTGTCGAATCGCCGACCAGTACAACGCGATCAGGATTCTCCGCGGACAATGGGAGGAAGCACAAAAAGGACACCAGTGAAACAAGCAGGGTTCTCATGCCCGCACGCTTACCTGGGCGGGATTGAAATTGCAACACATCCAGCGGGGATAGAAGCCGCAGCACCCAGGATGCCTTTAATCCCTGGAGGATCCCCGGTTGCGCCGACTGCCCCGTTTCCTGCTGGAACGGTAAGAGCCCCTGCCATCCCTTTCCCGCCGACGGGACTTGTCGCCTTACTGGGAACTCTCCCCGCTACGTTTCCGGTAATATTTCAAGCGGCCGTCTGAACGGCTGCTACCCTTGGAATCCTTTTTGTAGTACCGCCCCCTGGATTCCTTGGATTTGGGG
>JAYPDO010000002.1:52700-64434 GCA_038125285.1 Opitutia bacterium | reverse complement strand
CTATGGGATTTCATAGAACATACAGGTCGGCAGGCGTTTGCCCGCTTGGTTTCAGGGGAGAATGGGGGGGATTAAGTGTGAGGAGGGGATCAACAGGACATAATTTAATAAACCTTACCATCACTTTTTCGCAAGGAAGCTTTTGGAGAATTGCATGCACTAATGACCAAAACAAGAAGCGGCACGGTCGTTTTGACAAATTTTGGAAAGCCCCCAGGTTGATACCCGAAAACTAATTTACCATGACCATACCCAATCGCTTTTCCGTCCCTGCCCGCACCCTGATGGGTCCTGGCCCGAGTGATGCCCCCCCATCGGTCCTTGCCGCCATGGCCCAACCCCTGGTTGGACACCTTGACCCATCCTTCGTCAACATGATGGAGGAAATCAAGGGCATGTTGCGCCAGGTCTTCCTGACCAAGAACGAAATGACCTTCCCGGTCAGCGGGACAGGGAGCGCGGGGATGGAATTTTGCTTTGTAAACCTCATCGAACCGGGCGACGAGGTCATCATCGGGACCAACGGGGTGTTCGGGATGCGGATGGCAGATGTCGCCGTACGATGCGGGGCGAAAGTGACGAAAGTGGAGTCCGAATGGGGGGACATCATCGAACCCGGCCAAATCGCAGCGGCGTTGAAGGAAGTGCCGGGGGCGAAATTGGTCGCCATTGTCCATGCGGAGACTTCCACGGGCGCGCTCACCCCTGTCGAAGAAATTTCAAAGCTTGTCCACGAGGCCGGGCCCCTGCTGTTGCTCGATACCGTGACCTCCCTGGGGGGATGCCCGGTACGGATTGACGAGTGGGATGTGGACGCCGTCTATTCCGGCACACAAAAGTGCCTCAGTTGCCCGCCAGGACTTTCCCCGGTTTCATTCAGTGACAGGGCGATGGAAAAAGTGAAGACCCGGAAAACTGGTGTCCAGAGCTGGTATCTGGATGTCAACCTCCTTGCCAACTACTGGGGCGACGGGGCGAGGGTGTACCACCATACGGCACCCATTTCGATGAACTATGCCTTGCATGAGGCATTGAGGCTAGTCCTGGAGGAAGGCCTGGAAAACCGATGGAACCGCCATGAGGAGAACCATCTGCGGTTGAAAGCCGGGTTGGACAAATTGGGGTTGGGGTTGACCGCCCGCGAAGGCCATAGGCTTTGGCAACTCAACGCTATTGGCGTTCCAGAGGGTGCGGACGAGGCCTGGGTGAGGTCAGCCCTGCTTAACGACTACAACATCGAGATTGGCGCGGGGCTTGGCCCGTTAAAGGGTAAAGTCTGGCGGGTTGGCCTGATGGGCCATAGCTCCAGCGCGGAAAAGGTGGACAGGTTCCTAGAAGCCTTGGGTTCCTTGCTTTGAGGGCAAAATAAAAAAGCGCAGGCCGGACGACCTGCGCTTTCCAAAAAGGCGTTGGTGCAAGAGGATCAAGCTTGGGCCTTGATGTTGACCCAAGTGTGAACGTGCGGGGCACCCCGGAAATACCAGACCAGGGAGGGACCCTCGATTTGCCAGACATCCCAGACCTTGTCGTCCCCGATGTCGTTTTTGCTGTAAAATGCCATGTGGAGGTTATCGAAACCGTTGTCGGTGATGTACTTCATGGCTTCTTCTGAGTCTTCTTTTCGGAACATGTCCAGGAGGGATTTCATGACTTTCTGCATCTCCCCTTTTTGGTCTGCGGAAAGGTCTCCTGCACGGATGCCTGGAAGGCCTTCTTTCTTGCCTGTGAGTTCTACTGTGCTGTTGCCACGTTCGCCGCGGCCACGGCCAAGGAGGGCTTTTTCGCGCTGCTTACCATCCAGCATGTCGAAGACTTTGTTGGCTTGTACGGCTTGATACCAGTAAACGTTACCAGGGTGGTTGGCTTCCTCATTAAAACTTCCTGCGGCATGGCCATAAAAGATGGGGCCGCCAAAGGCTGCGCCAGCAACACTATTGCCATCGCAACGACGAGTGCAGTGGCGACCGGTCAGGACAAATTCAAACTTATTGTCCGGCTCCCCGAAGAGGGCGACCGAACAGGTTTCCAAACCCTTTGACTTACTGTCGTGCGCAACTTGTCCAAGTACCTTCTTTCCGTATTCCTCACTATGGATCTTGAGGAAAATCTCCTCGACCATGGCCTGCTGGTCTTTGTTGAAAAATTGCCCGACCCGTTGGGGTACGATTTGCCAGTTGTTATCGACTTTCTTGCGAAGTTCGTGGTCGAAATCAAAGACGACGGCTTTGCGTTGTTCGTCAGACAAGCCCCCGAAAAGGGATTTTACGACTTCCTCGGCCGGGGAAGCTTTCTTGGCGGCCAAGGCAGGAATTTGCCCGGAGGCAGCCAATGCGCCGACAGTTGCTGAGGTTTTTAAAAATTCACGACGGGATTTCATTGAGTTTCCTTGGGTTGTTGGGATTAATTGGGGAAATATTTTTTTTGGGGGGTCAACCTCCTGCCTTCACCATACAGAGCAAGAGGATACGGCGACCCTCTTCATTGGAGACGGATCCCAACATGGCCTGGATCCCGTCAGGAAGGGTCACCTCTGTTTTCATCCCCTTTTTCCATTGGGGGAATTTAGCTTCTATATCAACGCCTGTGCCTTTTGCCCGAACTTCGCAAACCAAACCCACCTTGACCACATCCCCCACTTCGATAGTAGCCTCGGAACCTTCCAGCACAAGGAGTTTAGGGGCAGAAAGGATCTCGGCACCTGGAAATGTCTGAACCTTGGCCCAGAAACCGGCTGGCACCTGGCTTCGCTTCAACCCCTCGAAATCACCAGGAAGCCTGGTGGCCAGCAACTCGGCCTTAACGACTTCATAGTCCGCCTCGTCCAACTCGACAAATTTCATCTCCACGGAAACTTGCTGGGCAGCAGCGAGGAGAAGGGGCAGGAAAGTGAACAGGAGGGGCAATGTGAATTTCATGGGGATAAAAGTAAGACTTCATCCAGCACTTACAATGCGAAAAGTTTCGCCCCGACTACTCCGAAACCTTGCCGATCACCATCACCCTGGTGCCATCCCCCTTCTCCAATTCCCCGAAACTAATGGACTTGCCTGGAATGATAACCGGACGGGAGCGCATCAAGGATTCGACAAACTTTGGCGCAACGATGGCACGATCCCCGAACTCCCCGGTCTCAGGCATTTCACGAAGCAAGACTTGCACAGCCATATCCACAGCGATATCCCCGTCCCCGGCTTGTGGGACAGCTAGGATCTCGTACCCGATGAATTTTTGCCCGATGATGATCCTCCCGGTCGAAGGATCCCGGGATGCCGGATAGCGGATTTCCTTGCCTACTTGCACTTCCCCCCTTCGCCCGACTTGGACAGATAACCTGGGGACATCAATGGATTCCACGCCTTCCATACTCCCCAACTTCCCCCAAAAATCCTCCCCGATGGATTGCTGGTATATGGGTTCGCCAGACTCTCTCCTACCGACAAGCGTTGGCTTCATACCCAAGTTTAGCTCCAATGCCTGCGCCAGCGACATCTCAAGCAACTTCAACTCGATCCCAACAACCCGTTGTCCAAAGCAAAAAGAAGGGATGCTCACAAACCATCCTAAGCAAAATGTCAGGAAAAATCCTTTCATACTAGGCAATCATAGGGGACTCAGTACATTGTCGATACCAGAAAGCTCCCTCCGTGCACAGATTCTTTTTCTGGCTCGACACCAGCATTTGCTTCCAACCATCCTCCATCCATCCTTATGAAAGCCATCTACAGCCTCCTCCTTACCACAACTCTCCTAAAGGCCGCTGACAATTGGCCGGACTACCGAGGCCCGAGCCATGACGGGACTGTCCCGTCTTCAGCACAACTTCCACTAGAATGGGGCGAAGGCAAGAATGTTACTTGGAAAACGCTGATTCCTGGTAAAGCCTGGTCCACTCCCACAATCTGGGACAACCAAGTTTGGCTAACGACAGCCTCTGAAGATGGGAAGAAACTAACCGGATATTGCCTGGACAAAGGGACAGGAACAGTCCTCTACAATAAATTACTCTTCACTGTCGAAAAGCCCCAGTTCGCACACAAGTTCAATAGCTACGGCTCCCCCTCCCCCGCACTTGAAAAAGGGCGGGCATACTTGCACTGGGGCTCCCCGGGTACAGCCTGTATTGACACCACGGATTACAATACGCTTTGGACCAGGAGAGACTTGATATGCGACCACTTCCGGGGAGCCGGATCCTCTCCGCTGATTTATAAAAACCTGCTCGTCCTGACCATGGACGGGGCAGATTTCCAATACCTTATTGCCCTGGATAAAGACACAGGGAAAACCGTTTGGAGGACAGATCGGGCAACCAATTTCGAAGACCTGGATACCGACGGAAAGCCAAAACGTGATGGGGACATGCGCAAATGCTACTCGACCCCGATCATCATCAAAGTCAATTGCAAGGATCTGCTCATAAGCCCTGGTGCCAGGGCTGCTTGGGCCTACGATCCGTTGACAGGGAAGGCCATCTGGCAATTCAGGTATAAAAACCACTCCAGCGCCAGCCGCTGCCTATTTGTAGACAATCTACTATACATCAATTCTGGCTACCCCAATGCAGAGCTTTTCGCAGTGAACCCGGACGGAGAAGGCGATATCACAGACATCAACAAAATTTGGGGTACAGAAGGAACCCACATCCCCAAAAAACCCTCGCCCATCATTAACGACGGTCTCCTGTATACATGTTCAGACAGCGGTATCGCCACCTGCATTGACGCCAAAACCGGCGAGGAAATTTGGAAAGACCGCCTCGGCGGAAATTACTCCTCCTCACTTATCAGGAGCGGGAACCGGATCTACGCGTTCAGCGAGGATGGCAAGGGGATCGTGTTCTCCACAGGAAGGGAGTTCAAAAAACTTGCTGAAAACACTCTCCCTGACGGATTCATGGCCTCCCCTGCCGCCTCAGGGAACTCCTTGTTCCTTCGCACCAGGACAACTCTCTACCGGATCAATTAGCCAAGGCAATGCCCACCCTGGCCATCCTGAGCCCGAGACAGGATAAAGGAACCTGGCGGTAGAATCACGCACAAGAAGCCGATCTTATCCGTATCCGACCAAGATAAGAATTTGTAAGAGTGCCAGCGTCGTCAACGACATGGGGGTAGCCCAGTATATCCCCCCTTCAAACTCGCCAAATGATTGCTAATCACAAATGCACGGAATCTTCGGCACACCCTGACCAATCCTACACCTAACGATGTTTCGCTAGAAAATCCTGCGTTTCCTCGGACATCAAAACCTACCGTTCTATTAACCAGACCGACCATGCCTATTCATAACCTCATGGAAGGGATGGAAGGCGGATTTTCCCACTTGTCTTCCAATTCTACAGGACCCACTATTGCTGGCACCATACAACAATCCAGGGGAGTAAATACCCACCCTGTGCCACCTACAATTTCATTGCAACCATGCCATACCCCATCCGCCAAACCCGGAACAAGGAATTCCAGGAAACAACCACAAAAATGGAAAAACCGACGCACGGCAGCTACCACCAAGCATAACCAGGCAAGACCTCCCTCCGCCGTGCTCCAAGACGAATTCTTCCTCGCAAAGCTCAAAACAAGGGATCCTTATGCCTGGAGGAAACTCCTCAATCAATTTTACCCGTTGGCCATCTCGATCGCCACTTCCCTGCTCCATTCCCATGCGGATGCCGAGGACATAACCCAACAAGCCCTTATCGCCATTGCGGAACCAGAAACCCTGGAAAAAGCCAACATCCAGAATTCCGCCCAACTCAGGAATTTCCTTACAGCGATCGTCAGGAACAAGTCCAAGGACCACTTAAGGAAAAAGACCGCCCAACGCAGGGGCCAAGGGAATGTCTGGAATTTTTCAGAAATGGAGACGGACGATGATACCCGCTCCAACCAACCCTATGACAAGGCTACGGATGACAACTTGATCGCCGATATCGAGGACAATGAAAGCCTGGATATGATCAAGGACACCCTCAAATCGCTGCCAGAAAAACAACAAAAAATAATTGAGGGGTTTTACTTGCGTGGGCTGACCTACGGGGAAATCTCAGAGATGTACGATATCCCGACGGGAAGCATCGGGGTCTACCTTACTAGGGCTGTCACAAAAATCCGCAGCCTGCTCAATCCCGCAATCAATAAAAAAACGCCCGGTTATGTAAAAAATGAAAGGCCGTTGGCGACTACCCCTGTGCCATGACCCAAGAAAAATTTCAGGAACTTACAATTGCGGTCCTTTCCGCAACTGCGACCGATACCGAAATCGCTATGCACAAAAAGCTGGTGGAAACGGAAGGGTGGGCGAAAGATTTATTCGAAAGTTTATGCAACACCCACAATCTCCTTACCAAAACAATCGGGAAGCTCGAAGAGCAAATCGCCATAGCACCGCCCTCCCCTGAAAAGCTGGCCCTCATATTCCAGTTGATTGACCAACAGGCTCCTCTCCGTGGTTCCGCCTCTGCAGACAAGGCGATCTACGCTAACCTCGTCAAGCAAATCAAAAAACTCCCGACCCTGCCCATTATACTCGACGCAATTTCCAAGGCACTGAAAGACGAACATGCCAATGTTGTCCATATTGAGGAACTCCTCTCCGGAGACCAATCCCTCACCACAACAGTCCTGAGGATGGCCAACTCCGCCAGATATGGGCTTCCCCGCAGGGTATACAGCCTGCACCAAGCAGTTTCATTGATGGGTTTTGACGAGATCCAGCAACTCGTCCTGACCGCCTCAGTCATCTCCTTCATGGACAAGTCTACCACTCTCTTCTCCCTAAACAACTTCTGGCGCCATAGCATCGGGGTCGCCACAGCCACCTGCTCTGTGGCGAAGGAAATCGGGATATCAGACGATTATATACTTTACACGACAGCCCTTCTCCACGACATCGGGAAAGTTGGAAACCTCCTGCTGGATACCAAAGGATACCTGGAGATCATCCAGCAAAGCCTGAATACCCATATGGCCCTGGACGAAATCGAAAGGGAACAAGTCTTCCCCGAGCATTGCAGGATGGGCGAAGCCATCTGTGACCATTGGGGACTACCCAGCATGATCTCCCTGGCTGTTCGCTACCACCACGAGCCTGACATCCAAAAGCGTCCAAAGCTCCCAGATGAAGCCCATCGTGCCATAGACTGCATTAACATCGCGGACACCCTCGTCCGGGAATACCAATTCGGCCACAGTGGGAACGATGCCCCCCCCGAACTGGACCAAGGCATCATTGATCGGTTAGAATTGCACCCGATCCGGCTCGAACTCCTCAGGAACAACATCCGTGCGGATATCGAACATACTCATGGCCTGCTAGACCTTTTGCCAGTCCAAGTGGCTTGAAATGTAGCCATATCCGGACAAAAAAAGCCACGCCCTATTTATCCCCGGCAGTGTAAAAGTTCATGGTGGTGTATGGTGCGAACTTTGCGGCAGAAAGAGCCGGGGCATCCTGCCGCTTCCATACTGGATATAAAAGAATTGCCATCATTACCTACAAGGGGCATGTAAAACACCTTGCAACAGCCTGACAAAATACCTGTTGCGAGGATATGGAGGAAGAGTCACACCAAGCACTAGCCGAAGGGGAACTTTTCGGGCAATATAGGATAAACCGGATCCTTGGCGAAGGCGGGATGGGGCAAGTCTACGAAGTCGAGCACCAAGTCCTGGAGACGCACCACGCCCTAAAACTGATCAACCCCGCAATCCTGGAATACGAGGAATCCCTCCAATACTTCAGGAACGAAGCCAGGGTAATGGCCAACCTCAACCACCCTGGTATCGTGGCAGTGGACGATTTCGGGGAAACCGACGGCTACTATTGGTTGCGCCTGGAACTCATCCCAGGGATCCAAGTCAGGAAGGACAGGGTAATCTCGCTGGACAAATACCTCGAGAAACGAGAAGAGTTACTCCATGAGTCCGAAGTCCATGCCTTCCTGAGGCAAGCCCTGGCAGCGATTGGCTATGCCCACACCAAGGGCGTCATCCACTGCGACCTCAAGCCAGCCAACATACTCCTGCACCCAAAGGGTGCAAAAATTGCGGATTTCGGTATCGTCCGCTTGTTGAGGGAAGATTTCCATAGGCATTCAGCCCAGCCCATTATCGAGGAGACCGACTTCAACCTGAAAGACCTGAACGAGTGCGAGACGGCAATTGTCGGCACCTACGAATACATGAGCCCCGAACAACGGAAGGGCCTACGGGTAGACGGAAGAAGCGATTTGTATGCCATCGGTCTGATCGCATACCAAATGCTGACCGGGCACAACCTTCCCTGCCTTAAGCCTGCCTCGGAAATAAGAAAGAAAATACATCCCGCATGGGACCAATGGCTCCAAAAGGCCCTTGAAGAAAATCCTGCGGACCGCTTCAGGACGGCCCAGGATATGCTAACATCCCTTCCCAACGTCAAGATCCCCCAAGAAATTGGAAACGATGCTAACCACCATTTCCTACAATTTGACGACAGTACCCACCAGGAGAGCCAATCCAATCAAGCCGATGTTCCAGTTGGTGGGCAGAACCAAACGAAACGGCTTTTGTTCCTGGTATTGATGGTTGTTGCCCTGACCATAGGGTGTGCATATGCCTTCGATAAGTGGAAGGCTTTCCAACCGGTCGCCATCGAGCCGAAAGGCCCAGTTCCCTCCCCTCCAACCCATAGCACCCCGGATAGAGGGTCTGTGGCAACCATATCCCCGTCACCAGATATAAGACCTGCCCCAACGGAACCGGCACAGGAATCCCAAGAACCAGCGCCAAAACCTTTCGAAGCCCCAATCGTCAAACCCAATCCTTCCCCCGGTTTTCCGCTTGCCCTTCCTAATGCGCCGCAAATCGGAAAAGCATGGAATGTCCCCAACTTGAACATTAAAATGATTTGGATCAAAGGGGGCATGTTCCAAATGGGTAGCAAAGAAAATGAAAGGCATCGAAAAGCGAACGAAGGGCCGCAGCACACAGTAAACCTTTCTTCCGGCTTCTGGTTGGCTAGGACAGAAACGACGATCGGACAATGGAATGAATTGAACCCCGGATCCCCACTCAGGGGAAACCAAAACCTGCCGGCCCATTCCGTTTCCTGGAAAGAAGCCATGCAATTTTGTAACAAGGTACAGACATTGGCCCGCATGGTTCCTGAAGGTTACGAATACAGGCTCCCCACAGAAGCGGAGTGGGAATACGCATGCAGAGCCGGGAGCCAATCAGCGTATTGGTTCGGGGATGCGGATACGAAAGTTAGCAACTATGTTTGGTCGGCCACCAATTCTGACAAGATATCCCACCCAGTTGGGACAAAACCCCCAAACCAGTTCGGCTTGTACAATATGCACGGAAATGTGCGGGAATGGTGCTTGGACTTGTATGCTCCCAATTATCTTCCGAAGGCCCAAACCGACCCCTTCGGCCAGGAAGCTGAGCAGGACGATGGCCCAACCATCCTTCATGTATCAAGGGGAGGGAGTTGGAGGTTTGGCGAACCATACTGTAGGTCAGCCGCAAGGAAAGGGGAACGTCGCGCCACCTACACATCCGACCTTGGCTTCCGAATCTCCCTTGCCCCTGCGGCTCCTAAAGAATGATGCAGCCCTCGTAGCGGTGACGGCATTTAAGCCTCCCCAGTGGGAACCCCAGCTGTTCACACCTCAATTTTCCTCATCTCCCGCTCAACACACTTCAACAAAGCCGCCCGGATCCGGAATAAGGACTGTGTGACAGCACCCTCGCTCCTTTTGGATATCTTGGCCACGCTCTTAATGGAAGCGTTGTCCTCATAACGGGAAGAGATCAGCTCGCGCTGCTTGGTTGGGAGTTTCCTTAGGCAAGTATTGAGGACAGCCCGCATCTCCTCCATACGCTCGGCTTCCTCCTCAGCATCCTCCGCCACCATGTCGATCAACTCATCGTCAAAAACCAACCTGTTGCGTTTGTGCTTTTTCATGTGTGCCATTAACTGGAAACGTGCGACCTTGAAAGCCCATGCAGTAAAGTTTTTATCGGGGTCATACCTGTCCGCGCTTTTGCACAGAGCCAAGTTCGTCTCCTGCAAGACATCGTTGGCTTGGTTATAGTCTGGCACCAAAGAGAAAATGAACCCAAACAACCTTCGCTGGTTTTGGGTTAGCAATTGGGCAAACTCTATGGATACTTTATCCTCCATGGCCTTTGATCCTACAAAGGTACAAAAAGAAAGGTTAGGTAGCGAAATTCCACCGGGCAAGGTGAATCCTCGAAAATTGCTTGCAGTCCGGCTCAACCCTCGGTAGCCAACGAATTCCGCTCGATTTCCTCCAATTGTTCCCACCTGGTAAAGGCTGCTTCCAATTCTTCCTCGATCGCCTCCAGGCGATCTTTGCATTTCTTGGCGTTATCCCCAGAAGGGTCTTGTTGGAAAAATGTAGGGGTTGCCATGTCGGCGATAATGGACGCCTGCTCTTTTTCCAACCCTTCAATTGTTGTTGGCAATGACCGGATCTCCTGTTGTTCGTTGAAGGACAACTTCCTGAGCCGGGGTTTATGGTTACGTTGGGAAACCTTTGCCGTAGGGAGCCTGCCCTTTTCAATCCCATCGACCTTCCGGGGCAGAATTTTTGGGATCCATGCCTCGCAATCGGTCCAGTGCTCCACAATCCTTCCGTCGGATTGGAAAACCAGCGTACTGGTGACGACGTTTTCAAGGAACGTCCGGTCATGGCTCACCAAGATAACGGTGCCAGTGTAATCCAAGAGCCTCTCCTCCAGTAATTCTAATGTCTCCGCATCTAGGTCGTTCGAGGGCTCGTCCAAGACCAGGCAATTGGAAGGCTTGGCAAACAACTTGGCCAGGACCAAGCGGTTTTTCTCTCCCCCGGAAAGGGAACTTACCGGCGACATCGCCCGCTGGGGGGGGAACAAGAAGTCCTGCAAATACCCGTTCACATGGATTCGGCGGTCAGGCAACTCGATGAACTCCTTGCCGTCATTTACGTTGAACTGGACTGTTTGGTCTTCCTTCAACGCCCCCCGGAGTTGGTCGGAATAAGCGACCTGGAGTTTTGTGCCCAGTTCGACCGTCCCGAAATCCGGCTGCGCCAAGCCCAGAAGCAAGCGGATCAAGGTCGTCTTACCACAACCGTTCGGTCCCGCCACCCCGATGCGGTCTCCGCGCATGATTCTCATACTCAGTCCATCAACCAGTAACTTCCCACCCATGGAATGCCGTAAGCCCTGTGCCACTATGACTTTTCGCCCGGAAACCTCTGCATTGGCGACCTCCATCTTGACCATCCCCTGGACATCCTGCCGGTCTCCCCGTTCCCGTCGCATTTGCTTCAATGCCCTTACCCTGCCCTCGTTCCGCGTACGCCGGGCCTGGATACCCTTACGGATCCATACTTCTTCCTGGGAAAGTTTTTTGTCAAACACTGCATTCCGCTTCGATTCGGCTTCGAGCAATTCCTTCTTCCTCGAGACAAAGGTGGCAAAGTCACAATGGTAGTTCGTCAATGTTCCCCTGTCCAAATCCAGGATCCTAGTCGAAAGCTTTTGGAGGAAGGCCCTGTCGTGGGTAACAAAAAGTATGGATCCCCTGAAACCGAGAATAAACTCCTCTAACCAAAGGATTGCCGGGATGTCCAGGTGGTTGGTCGGCTCGTCCAACAACAGCAGGTCTGGATCCGCGACGAGCGCCTTCCCAAGCAACACACGGCGCTTCAACCCAGCTGACAAAGTATTGAACCCGGAGTTTG
>JAYPDO010000002.1:35455-52690 GCA_038125285.1 Opitutia bacterium | reverse complement strand
GCTCCACCTTTGGGACCAAATGCCAGGCATCCAAATGCTGGATTTGCTCCTGGAGCCTGCCCAGTTCATCTTCGGTTCCTGGATCATGTCCCCGGTCATTGGCTTTGCTGAGTTTGTGGAACCGGGAAACCAAACCGCCATGTTCCTGCAACCCGCTGGCTATGATCTCGAAACAGGAGCCTTCCATGTCTCCAGGAACCTCCTGGGGGAGGCAACGGACAACCAAACCCGGGGCATACTCAAACTGGCCTGTATCCGGCTTCTCCTCACCAAGTAGAATCCTGAAGAGGCTGGATTTGCCGGAACCGTTCCTTCCCAAGAGACAAACCCGCTCGCCGTTTAGGATTTCAAAACTGGCTTGGTCTAGGAGCTTGGGTCCGCCATAGGCCAAACTAAGGTTTTGTGCGCCCAAAAGTACCATGATGGAGGAGACGTGCTGATTCCACTGGCCCGAACAAGAATTTTAGCAAGCTCGACCTTTTTGGGTCAGCCCGGTGGAAAGCCTTTGTTATTCAGGAAAGCAAGGATGCCCAGGAGGCTTGACTTGGCATTACGGGAATCAAAGTAGACGTAATCAGGATCCTCTGCGAGGAAGCCAAGGTTCGCAGGCAAGTCGGTATCATCGAGATAAATGGGGACAATGGGTTTCCCTTCGTCCTTGGCCAACTCGATCTCTTGCTGGACGCGTTCAGACTTATAGGCTGACCCGGATGCCACCAAAATCACCGCACGGGAAGAACACACCAATTCGACGACTTCGTTATCAAACATCTTGACGGCTCCATTGTCGAGCTTCCTGCACCTCAAGTCGTATTTGTATTTTGAAAGGCCTTTGCGCAAGGTCAGCGCATCATCCTCGTCATAACCCGTGAAACACAAATATAAATACTTTCCTACCGGCTGAGAATCGGGCTCGGGGGCTTTCTTGGTTGTGAGTCTTCCTTTGCCTGCAGGCTTGGCGGGTTTGCCACCTGCAACTCCTTTTTGGTTGGAACGTTGCTTTTTCCTTTCTTCGAACTGCGCTTGAATCGCTTGCTTCACCTTCTTCTTCTTCACCGCCCCGAGAATAGGGAAGGTCACCATCAGTAATGCAAGGACACCGGAAACGGGGCCTGACCAAACGATATTGGCCATGTACCAGCCTCCAAGTTTGCTTAGTTCGGCGGTTAGCTCATCCCATTGGATCCCTCCCTTGGCTCTCTTTTTAGCTGAAGCTAGTTCCTCGTCTTCCTGCAGTTTGTACCGGACTGGTTCGTTAGGGTCGTGCCCAAGATAGTCGACAGGATTCATAGCCGAGGCAGGAGGAGGCTCATCAACAATTTCTGGATCCGGCCCAGCACCGATAGTTGGGGGTCTGCGATCCCCATCCATGATGAACCGGAAAAGCACATCCTCATCCGGGCTTGATTGGGAGGGCACGGTAGGAGTACTAGGAGGCGGTGGGGGGGGTAGGCCAAGAGCAACACTAGCGGGGTCAGTTTCTTCGGCGGGTAGCGAACCAGGTGGGGATGGCGAGGGATTCCCATCCGGTGGTAAAACCATAGTTTGAGCAGCGGGGGGAGGTTCGGAAGCTGCCGGGGCTTGGGCATGTGAAACCCACACGGGTAGAAGCAACGAGGAGAGTGGCAGAAAATTCCGTAGGATGAAGAGTTTCAGTTGGGATCGGGGCATTGAAGGGAAGTCAGGATGCCTTACTGGGCATTGGCCGGAGTTTGGGAAGGGGATGGGCGGGAGGATGGAGGCTGCGGATCCCCTTCAAATTGGAAATCGAAATATACAGGGGGTTGTCCAAGAGGTTGGGTACCGGGCTTGGCCTGGGGAGGGGGTTCCAAACCCGACTTCCCTGGAGCAGGGGGCGGCAAGGGGAAGGCAGGAGGGGGAGGAGGGAGGTTCCCTATGGCAACAGGCTGTGCGACCGGAGGCTGGAGTGGTTGGGGCAAGGCGGGCATGGGTTGTTGACCATTTTCGAGGAATTGCTTTGTGCTTTCCAAGATGCCAAGGAAATTGAGCTTGTCCAAGACCCGGGTTTGCCCATCAATCCGCATGATATAATACCCTTGGCGGGTATTGAGGATTTCCACCAAGTCCCGTGTTTGCCCGTCCGTCCAGAGCAATTTCGGGAAAATAAACCCTGGAATGATCCTCTTCAAGGAAGGGGATCCGGGCTTGCCGCCCCCAATATCGACTGCCAATTGGTTGATCTTGATCAATTCGATGGTGTTGCGCGTGGTAAGGTAGAGGGTCAGGAATTGTTCCTGGGAGATGGAATGCACCATGCCATCCACTTTCAGGACGATATGGGTTTTCCCAATACTCAACACATGCACATCCTGGTGGATCTGGTGGTCCGTCCAAATTAGCTCAGGCAAAATGTCGCCCTCTGCCAAGGTACCTTGCTTGGCAAAAGAAAAAGACATGGCTGATACAAGCAGGCATGTCCAGAAAAGCCATGGAGCTGTCAAAAACTTGCGCATCGACGAACATTAGAATGTGAGGGTGTGGCTCAGGGTAAACCAGAAAATCAGGGCGGGACCGGACCGGTTGTCGATACCCCGTCGACCACCCTACGGATCTCCAGAGGGTTGGAATCCTGTAGTTCGGGGGGGAGTTGCCCCTGGGGACAATCTTGGTAGCAGACTGGACGTACGAACCTCCGGATAGCAGCAAGGCCGATGGAAGTGTATGAAGGGAGGGAGGAAGCGGGATAAGGCCCGCCGTGGTGGGTCGCATGACCGATCTCGACACCTGTGGGGAATCCGTTGAAAACGATCCTTCCGGCTTTCGCCCCAAGGATGCCCTGCAAATCCAGGGTATCATCTAAATCTTTCTGGGTACCATGTAACGTTGCTGTAAGGCTCCCATCCATACCCTTGGCAAAACTTTCCATTTCCACCTTTGATTTAGTAACAACAAGGATCGTACTAGGGCCAAAACATTCTTCATGCAGGCTAGACTGGCCCTGCCAAGTCCGGTAATCTGTCCGGAACAAGAAGGTTCCGGCCTTGGGCGGGCCAGCCCCGATGCCTGCCTCTGGGGAAGCAAGGATTTCCACGCCATGGGTGGCACGTGTTTCATGGAGCCTCCTTTGGTAGTTCTGGTAAATGCCCTGATGAAGCATCACTTGGTAAGGGGATCCGGAGACCAATGGCACCAGGATTTCCAAAAAACGCTCCAAAGCGGATCCCTCTTCAGCGAGGATAATCCCTGGGTTGGTACAAAATTGACCGGCATCCAGGGTCAAGGAGTGTACCAAACCCCGGGCGATCGCTTCTGGTCTCTCTGCCAACGCCCCAGGGAGGAGGAATACCGGGTTGAGACTTCCCATCTCCGCAAAGACAGGGATTGGCACTTGCCTGGATGCCGCAAGGTCCATCAAACTCCTCCCGCCAGGAAGAGATCCAGTAAAAGCGAGAGCGGCAAGGGAAGGATGCTGCACAACGCACTCCCCCACTTCGTTACTGTTACCATGCAAAACAGAAAAAATACCCGGATCCATCCCCTGTGCCAGAATCGTATCGAGCACGATCGAAGCCAACAATTCACACGTCCCAGGCTGAGCAGGATGGGCTTTGACAATGACAGGGCATCCGGCGGCCAAAGCTGAAACCGTGTCCGTCCCTGTGACGGAAATGGCCAACGGAAAATTACTCGCCCCGAAGACTGCCACAGGCCCGATTGGCTTTAACATGGTCCGCATGGAAGGCTTGGGACGGGGTTGCCGGTGCGGGTCACCAAGGTCGATCCTCGCATCCACCCAAGAGCCCTCCCTTAGCAACGCGGCAAATCGCCTCGGTTGGTCAACCATGCGTGCAAACTCCATTTCTAGCCTAGGAACCGCCAAACCCGACTCCTCCTGGGCTCGGGATACCAGTTCGCGGGAATGTCCTTCCAGTCGCCGTGCCAGGCATTCCAAAAATTCTGCCCGATGCCAGGGCTTAAGGTTCCGAAGACTAAGGAAAGCCTCCTGTGCCCTATCCAAGGCAAGATCCACCATTTCGCATCCTGCACACTCGTAAACAGGCCCAATTTCCTCGCCTGTCGCAGGGTTGGAAGCCTGGAATGGCTTCCCAGGATCGCCCCCCATCCACTCCCCGCCTACTAAATGCATTCCTCTCATTTCCATTCTAGTTGTGCCTCAATGATGTTAAAAATCCAGCCAACCATGATAACTTAATCTTTGGAAGGCAAGGACAGCTCCCGACTTGTGCCGAGTTGTCCTTCGGCTAGCCTTGCGGTTGCTAGGGGGAAGAACTTATCTGCCAAATAAAACAGCTCCAAACATCGCGGCCATAACCTGCCCCAAGAACCTTGGGCTTTGCTAACGCTTTGCAAATTGACGACTACATCCCGATGAAGGTGCTCGTTGTGTGTCTGCTCCCACGCTTCAAATCGCCAGGATACTGACTTATTTCGATGGCAGCCTACAGGCACTGGAGCTTATCCGGGAGATCGACCCTGAAGAGTTCGCTATCCGGACTTGATCCTCCTAGACCGCATTTCTCACGGAATTTCTGGACGAGTTTTTCAAAATCGCAGTTCCGGAACTCGAAAAGGCCATCATCTTCATCCTCTCATCCTCCCGAAACCCGAAGGACCAGGAATTGAGCGAGCTGCACCTGAGCGTCACCGAATTTTTTGCAAAACCCTTGCTTGGCGAGAAAATAAACCAGTTGCGCGAAATCATCGACGCATTGCAGGAGCGGGATGGGGAAAGTTAAGTTTTGGGGGAGAGCTTCCCTGCCCTTTCCTCGAAATCCTTGAATAGGGCTGTGACCGATTCGACCAATCCGGAGTAGGCGGAAATCCCCTCCCGGAGGCTGCCAATTTCTTGATCATCCTGGAGCGTTCAAGGAATAACCGCGCCTTCGCAAGGAGAATTCCATGCTGATAGGCTACATCACGTAATCCCAAGCCCGGGTCAGGAAAGCCTCCTGGGCGTAATGCTCCTTCAATTAGTTGGCCGAAATGAAGAAGATCGGAGTGCATGGATATTCGGGCTCTTTCGTATAACTTCCGCTAACTGGAACTCGTCCATCCCGAGTATCTGGACATCGAACAAGACCAGGTCATAGCCCAGTTACTTCATCTTCTTGATGCCTCGAAACTACCATCGGCTGCGTCCGTCTCGACATTTTTCAAATTCCCCAGGATCGCCTCGATCCCGACGATGTTGTTCGCCAAGTCGTTGACAATCAGGATACGCTGGATTTCGGGCGGATTAATTTCAATGGTTTGCCTTCCATAAATTGAGTGTGCAAGTGGCAATGGGAAACTTACTTCTGGCCGTCCTTGAGCTTCTTACCAATCTCGTGGTCCGAAGGCACGATCCCCTTACGGTAACTGTTGAATCCATAAAAGAGAGGATCGTAAGGATCCACAAAATCGACGTTTGCCTTTTGGGGGACTTTCATCCCGAGCCCATGGTACAGGGCATTGACCACCATCCGTCGGATCCCCTCGCTCTTGAGGTCAGTTGCCGCGCCCATTGTGGTTGTGAATATGGGGGAAGTCTTGCCGGACGGCCATTTGTGCGACCGGGTCCAAGCAACGGCCATGGCAGGGTCGTTAACGCCCTGGCCCTTCTTTTCCTTGGTCGAGGGCTTGGAGTTGGGGTCCATGCTCTCCAGGACAAGCCCGCGCAGAAGGATGACGGCATCTTCCGGGGGATAGGCTTCATACACATCCGAGTCGGCAAAAACATTCATCACGCCCTTTAGGACGGGATGGCACTCGGAACCTTTTTCGATCACACCTCGGGTCGCTTCGCTTTTATGCCCGCCCCAGTGGCTGACCCACTTTTCACCAAGCACTTTTTTCCCAAAACCTGCATATTTCCCACGGAATGCATGGGTGCTAGTACGGAGGCCGATGATGGGAATCCCCCGCTGGCATGCATCGTCAAAATGCTTGTAGTCCTCGTCGGACCATGTCCGGAAACGAAGTAACATGATGATGGCGTCGGCTGAATCCAATGCCTTTGGGTTGGAGATGCTGTTCTGGTTGTTCGGGTCGATTTCCCCCTTGTCGTTCACGGAGAAAGAAACCGTGCATTTGAAACCATGCCGCTCACTCAGGATTTTGCCGAGCATTGGCAAGCCTTCCTCGCTCCGGTATTCTTCATCCCCGGCAAGGAGTACAATGTGCTTCCCCGCACCGGGGCCTTCCCCACCAGGAGAAACAATCCATGGATCCCCGGCCGTCCAATTGGAGGCCATGAGCGTTGCGGTACGGGCAAGGGCAGGAAGGGTACTTTTCATAATAATGTTGGAGTTTAAGTTGTGCACCGAACAGGTTTTAAAGACAGGCCAAGTCCACCGAACCATTGGCGAAAAAGCAAGGCCAACCCAAAAAAAGATGGACCGTTGACAAAAAATCCATCGGATGCCACCCTGAGGAAGTTCCCCAACAGTCCCAAAAAGAGGAAAATTGAAGCATCCAGGTTCCATGCCCTCCAGAGTGCTCATGGCTACGGCACTTGCACTTTCCACAAATGCACTTGTAGGCAAAGACGTCGAAGTCCTCTTAAATTTCCCTGCACCCACATCCCTTGGGCAATCCCTGTTCAGGGAGATAACCGGGGAAAGCTCGGGGCTCCACTTCGTCAACCCTATCCGGGAAGGCCATCCATTGGAGAGGCTCTATGCAGGCGGTTTTTCCTGCGGGGGGATTGCGGTCGGAGATGTAGACGGGAACAACCTCCCCGACATCTTCCTTACAAACGGCCCGGAACCCAACAAGCTGTATCTCCAAACCTCGCCCCTTGCCTTTGTGGATTCCACAACGCCGGCCAACCTCCTCGATCCAGCCAACCCATGGTCCGCAGGAGCCATATTCTGGGATGTGGAGAACGACGGGGATCCCGACCTCTACATCTGCAACTACGGCTCACCCAACCAACTCTACATCAACGACGGCACGGGGAAATTCAGCGAAGAAGGGGGCGACAGGGGGCTCGCACATACCAGTGCCAGCCTCATGGCCTACCCTGCTGACTTCGACCTTGATGGCGACCTCGACCTATACCTACTCTGCAACCGCCTCTACCGGGCCAATGGCCGTCCCGCCACCCCCCCGTTCGAGATGGTTCGGGGCAAGCCACAAATCCTCCCAGGTTTCCAGGACTACTTTGCCTTCCAACGCATCACAGAAAAAACACACAAGATCGTCACCATCGGCCGCCCTGACCAACTTTTCCTGAACAAGGGAGACGGGCACTTTGAGAACATTACTGCACAATCCGGGATCAAGGATACCCACCATGGGCTCTCCGCATCATGGTACGACTACAACCATGACAACTACCCCGATTTGTTCGTTGCCAACGACATGAACGATGTGGACCAGTTCTACAGAAATAACAAAGACGGAACTTTCACGGACATCACCGAACAAACCGTCCCACATACCACATGGTTTTCCATGGGGTCCGACATCGCGGACATCAATAACGACGGCTTTATCGACTACTTCTGCGTAGATATGGCCGGCTCCAACCATTACCTCGAAAAGACCACCATGGGCGTCATGGGCGAAAGGCAATGGTTCATCGAGAACCACCGCCCGACCCAATACATGTGGAACACCCTCTTCCTCAACACAGGGACAAGCAGGATGCTCGAGGCCGCATACATGGCCGGCGTCGCAAAGTCCGACTGGTCTTGGGCACCCAAACTTGCGGATTTCGACAACGACGGCTGGACCGACCTCTACGTCACCAACGGGATGACCCGAAATTTCACCCATTCCGACCTTCCGCTGGACGAGAAATGGCTCATCGGACGGGAGGAGTTCGACATCTACCGCAATACCCCGAAAAAACCGGACACGAACCTAGCCTGGCAAAACAAAGGGGACCTCCTCTTCAGGCCCGCAGCCAAAGAATGGGGACTGGATCACCACGGCATCACCTTCTCCGCCGCCACTGCCGATTTCGACAAGGATGGGAACCTCGACATCCTCTCAGCCAATATCGACGAAAACGTAAGCCTATACCGCAACACCGGGACGGACAACAACAGGATAACCATCACCCTGCGCGGCAAAACCTCCAATTCCCATGGCATCGGCGCAACGGTCAAGGTAAGGGCAGGCGACCTAAGCCTTACCCTCTACCACAACCCCTTCACCGGGTACATGTCCAGCAACCAACCCATCCTCCATGCAGGCCTTGGTGAAAATACAAAAATCGACACCCTGACGATCCATTGGCCCAACGCGGCAAAGACCGTCCAAGTCATCCGGGACCTCCCGGCAAACCGCCATTATCTGGTCAATGAACCCCCGCCTGCCATCGGCCCAAGGATTCCGGACGCCCAGGAGGCTCACCCTACTTCCATTTTCAAGCAAATCCCCCTAGCCACCATCCGCCACCAGGAAACCCCTTACGATGATTTCAAGAGCCAACCCCTCCTCCCGGCAAAGCACTCCCAACTCGGCCCGGGAATTGCCATCGGGGACATAAACGGGGACGGGAACCCGGACATCTTCATCGGCGGCGCAAAAGGACAACCGGCCCACCTCCTGGTCGCCCTAAAAGGAGGACAGTCCAAGCTCCTCCAACCGAGGGCATTCGTCATCGACAGCCATTACGAGGACATGGGAGCCCTTTTCCTGGATATCGACGGAGATTCGGACCAGGATCTCATCGTCTCCAGCGGTAGCACGGAAACTCCAAAACTCAGGGGCCGCCTCTACCTTAACGACGGCAACGGCAACTACTCCAAAGCCCCGGAAAACCGGCTGCCCCTTCTCCCCCCGCAAAGCTCCGGTGCCCTTGCGGCCTGTGATTATGACCGTGACAGGGACCTCGACATCTTCACCGCTTCCAGGGTCTTGCCCGGCCAATACCCCCTCTCCCCCCAAAGTTACCTCCTGGATAACCAAGAAGGGAAATTTACAAAATCCACAGGCCTTCCCTCAACCGAACTGGGCATGGTCACCAGCGCGATATGGTCAGACGCAGACAACGACGGATGGAACGATCTCTTGCTCACCACCGAATGGGGGCCGGTGCAATTTTTCAGGAATACAGGGGGCAAATTGGCGGACAACACCATCGAATCCGGCTTGGCAAGCCTCACTGGCTGGTGGAACGGCATCGCAGCACGGGACATCGACAACGACGGGGACATCGACTACGCCGTCACCAATTTCGGGCTAAACACCAAGTACATCGCCACGGCAACGCAACCCCTCCTTGCCTACCACGGCAAATTCGACGGCTCCGGGAACTCCCGCTACATCGAGGCCCAATACGAAGACAACATCCTCTATCCAGTCCGCGGCCTTTCCTGTTCGTCCAGGGCAATGCCCGGGCTTGCGGAAAAGTTCAAATCCTTCGAGTCCTTCGCAAAGGCCACCCTGCCCCAAATCTACCCACCCGCCCAATTGGGGAATGCAATCCAGTTCACGGCGACAACCCTTGAATCCGGCATCCTCCTGAACGACGGCCAGGCCCGTTTCACCTTCCGCCCGCTCCCGAGGATCGTCCAAATCTCCCCAGGGTTCGGCATCCAGTTGACTGAAATCGACGGAGAGCCCTACCCGGACATCCTTATCGTCCAGAACTTCTTCCCCAACCAATTTGAAACCGGAAGGATGGACGGAGGCCTTGGCCAGCTCCTCATAGGAAAACCCGACGGCCAATTCCAACCAGTCTGGCCGATGCGAAGCGGGGTCTCCCTAAAAGGGGACCAAACCGCCCTCGCCATCCTGGACATCAACAACGACAGCCGCCCGGATTTCCTGACCACGGAAAACGATGGGCACCCCACCGTCCTCCTCAACCAAGCCCCGTCGAACGGTATTTTCAGGATCCGGCTCAAGGGCAAACCAGGAAACCCGACTGCCATAGGTTCGCGCATCGAGGTCCAGATGGGAGAGCGATCCTTAGTGCAGACCGCCGAGACCATCGCGGGGGAAGGCTACCTTTCCCAATCCTCTCCGGAGGTTTTCTTTGCAGGTGGGGATGCCAAGGAAATCCACAAGGTCACCATCCGATGGCCGGACGGTGCAATTTCCAAGCATAGCCAAATCCCGGCCAAAGCCCTTGTCGAATTTTCCCAATGACCCTGGGTTTCCCAGCCTTGAGCCCATCCTCTTTGTAGAGCCACTCCAAGTCGGCCATGTTCGTCCCTCCGGTACAGAACCCGAACAAGAACGAGGCGACATTAACAATCGGTTCATACCCTTTTGTCTTCTGCTGGCGCGGATCCAGCGCCGGTTCACTGCTGACACGTTCCCAGATCCCGAATTCTTGGGCGAAGGCCTTGATCACGAACACGCCGCCCCGGGCTGTCGCCTTTTTTGTCGTGTTGAACTCCACCTCGATAAGCGGATCCTTCATGGTATAATGTTTGGACATCCAAGGAGATTATACCATTTTCCGACTCACCGGAAGGTGTATCTTTCCCAGGTTCGCTAAGGATTCAGGCTGGTATTACTCCGAAGTGGTCACGTTCAGCCGGATGAACTGGTTCCTCGGGGAATCCGGGTCGTTGAAGGCCTTGTTGAGTTTGTAGGTGACATACTCCATGCCCCCGTCGATTTCCACTGCGGTTTCTTCCGTCAAACCCGCACTGGTCCAACTGTACATATCGTTGCTGGTCTCCACTACGTAGCTCAAGTTCGGGTCGGTCGCGGAGGCGCGACGCACGAAGGAGAAGCGGAAGTGCCTTTGCCCTGCGCCTTTGCGGTCGAGAGGCCGTTTCTTGGGCAGGTTCGAACGCTCTTCGTCGTCACGGGTCATTCCGCTACCGCCGAAGGCATACTCTAAAAGGTTGCTCAGGCCGTCGGAATCCGGGTCGCCGACGTCCGCCTCGAATTTATTGGTGATTTCAGATGTCGTCCAAGTGAAACCGGTTTCAGGGTTGGTCTGGCCAGTCCGTTTTTCACTGAACTTGGTGAACCTGCGCTGGTAGTCCGGGTGTTGGCGCATGGCCAGCTTGAAGTCGTTGAAGGTGGCGTTCTTGATGTCGATAGAGCGGGTCACTGGGGCGGCGGGGTTGTATTCCTGCCCGTTGTTCAAGCCCCCAGCTTGGGTCGCAGTGATATCTAGTGTCCCTGGGGTCTTCGTGATGATCTTGAAGAACTTTTTACCATCCGGCCTGGTCACCACTTCGGTTCGGGTACCAGAGGCAGCGGTACCACCGGTAATAGACAGTTGGACAGGATTCCCGGAGTCCCCGCCGGAAATGGCGGCAAATGGGATGAGGAAGGGACGGGGGCCGATTTGGATATCACGCAACTTTGTACCATCTTCCCCTTTGCCGGCAAAAGTGATCGCCTGAGGTTCCTTGTTGTTGATTTCGAAGGTATGCGTCACATCTGGGGCAGCGTTGTAAGCCAAAGTCCCCGCTTGGGAAGCTGTGATCGAAACAAAGCCTGCGGTATCATTGACGATATGGAGTACATCCGTGGTTCCGGCGAGGATCTCAGCCGGACCGGAATTGATCGTGAAGGTGATCGCAAGCCCGGCGGAGGACGAGGCAATCAGGGTGATGTCGTCGTCATACTTGTTCATATCGGGTGGGGCTTCAAAGGTTATGGTCTGGTTTTCCTTGCTGATCGTGAAGGCACTGGTCTGGCTAGTTGCGGCGGTGTAGTGGTTGTCCCCTGCTTGGGCAGCGGTCACGGTTACTGAACCGTCCTTGAGGATCGTGCCAAGGTCTCCGGTGATGCTGAAAACCGTAGGGTCGGAACTTGTGTAGGCTATCGGGAGGCCGGAGTTGGCGAAAGCCCCAAGTTCCACGGCACCGGTGCTGACCACTTGGTCACCCACGGCAGGGAAGTTGATGGTTTGGCTTCCACCGAAAGTCGGGTTGTCCGTCTTGAACGGATGGCTGGCAGGCAACAGGTCGCGAAGTCCCCATTTGATGGCCAGGTAGCCTTCGATCTTGGCTTCCATCCTCTTGGTCAGGGCTGAATCGAAGACCAAGAGTTCGGCAATCTGTCCAGTCAGGCTACCCAGGCCGTCCGGGGTACCGCCCACGCGGTTGTTCCCTTCTTCGCGGGTGTCCAGGACGGCTTCGCCACGGCCACTTTCCTTGGTGCCGTTCACGGCGAAAAGGAAGTCCGCAAGTTTATTGCCCTTGAGCTTTGCACGGGCGATGGACATGTCGGCCACAGCCCCGGCACCGGCATAAAGCCCGCCTGGCCCGCCAATGCCCACGCTCAACTTGTCACCGGAGGGGTCGCGGCCAAAGACCATCTTCTGCCCGGCTTGCTCCTTACCGATCCCGATGTAGGGGCCTTGGGCAGATTTGCCGACCACGAAAATAGTCCTGTCCTTTGCCCCTTGGAGGGCAAGGTTCGGGATGTCCATGAAACCGGAGGTAAACTCGACCACAGTACGGCTGTTTTGGGTGTTGGGCTTGAACACCGGCATCTTGGCAATCTGGGACTGAGTGGCATCGAATCCGTTGCCGGACCGGTCTTTCCAAGTGTCGACCTTACCGCCGCCGAGGAAATCGGAAAGTTTGTCGGCAAGGCCGTCCGCGTTAATGTCGTTGGCATCCAACCAGAGGCGGAGGCCCGGATAGGAATCGGCGAAGAGGTTGGCCAAGGTGACGTCGAAGGTACGAGACACGTCCGTAGCGGCGTTGTAGTTGGCGTTTCCAGCCTGAGAAGCGGTAATGGTAACGGAACCTTCCCCCTTTAGGGTGATGCGGTCGCCAGCGACGGTCGCCACTGTCGTATCCGAACTGGCATAAGTGACGGTGAGCCCGGAGTCGGAAGATCCCCCAGCGAGGAAGTCCAGGTCGCCCACTGCTTTGTTTGCAACCGGCGGGAAAGTAATGGTCTGGCCGGCCTTGGCGATGACCAGTTGTTTGGTCGCCGTTGCGGCCTGCCAGTCGTCATTCCCCGGTTGCTCGACGGTGATGGTCACCGTGCCGGCTCCATTGATCGTAACCGTGTTGCCTGCAATCGAGGCCACGGCGGCATTGGAGCTGCTGTAGCTTAGGGCCAGTCCGGAATCTACGGTGGCAGTGAGGTCGAAGTCGGCGTCGCCGAATGTCTTTCCACTAAGATCTTGTGTAAAGGAGATGACTTGGGGCTGAAGGGTGTCATCAATGACGGTCACGGTTTGCTGGACAGAAGCAGCCGGGTTGTAGGTCGCGTTACCGCCTTGGGATGCTGTGATCTTGGCGGTACCACCGGCCTTGAGGGTCAGTTGGTTCCCCTGGACGGTCGCGATGGTGGTGTCGTCTATCGAGAAGGCCGGTGCGAGGCCGGAGTCGGCAGTGGCGTTCAAGATGTAGATCCCTGAGCTTAGGTTTAGGGACGGAAGCGGGTTGAAGGTCAATTCCTGGTCACGCTTGTTCACTTGCAGGTCTTGCTCGACGATCTGGGCGGGGTTGTAGGCCGGGTTGCCAGCTTGGCTGGCGCGGATGGTCGTGATGCCTTGCCCGACAATGGTCACGGTATTGCCATCGACAGTTGCCACGGCGGTGTTCGAACTTTCGTAGCTGACGGCCAAGCCGGAACTGGCGGTGGCGGACAGGTCGAAGTCCGGGTCGCCCAGCTGTTTGGCGGCCAAGGGGTCGAAGGTGATCGTTTGGTCGGAACGGGGGACTTCGGTCACCTTGAGTTGCTGCGGGGTGTCCGGAGCGGGGAACCAGTTGGCGTCACCAGTCTGCTTGGCGATGATGTTGATGGTGCCCACTTTGTGTACGGTGACCGTGTTGCCGCTGACCGAGGCGACGGTCGCGTCAGAGCTGGTGAAGGTCACCGGCAAGCCGGAACTGGACTCGGCGGAAAGCATAAACGGCGCGCTTTCCGGGGTCTTGTCCGGCAGGGGCTGGAAGACGATGGTCTGCGCACCACCGAAGGTCGGGCGGGAGATCTTGTGCGGGTGATCGGAAGGGAGCTTGGAGAGCAAGCCCCACTTACTGGCCAAGTAGCCTTCGATCTTGACACGGGTAAGGTTCGGCAGGGGTTGGTCGTAAGCGACCACTTCGGCGATTTCCCCGATGAAGCCGTTACCGATGTGGGTCAATTGTCCCGGGGCGGCAGCTTGGATGTCACCGGCGATGAAGGTACCGTTGACCCAGTAACCTTGGTTGCCCGGGGCAACACGGAGGGTCACCACGTTGAATTCCTGGCTGCTGACCGTCGAGGCGAGGTCGTACTGGCCGTCGATCTTCTGGACAAGCTTGGCGTCGGCGGAAGTCATCTCGACATTACCGCCGAGGGGCTTGGTCACCGCGCTTTGCCCGGCATCCTGCTTGAAGACCAAGAACAGCATCTTGACACCTTGGATGTTCGGCAGGGTGAGGGTCTTGGCAGAAGCGATATTCACCGTGGCCAGGCTGTTGAGCCCGTTGGCCTTATATTCGACCAACTGGTTTACGTCGCCCTGGATGGCATTGAGGTTGTTACCGGAGCGATCGGACCAAGTTGAGATGACGGAAGCGTTGGTGTTGGTGTCCGGGTTGCGGTCGGCGTTCACATCGGACGCGTCGAACCAGAACTTCATGCCTTGGATGGAGTCGGAGAACAGGTTGTAGAAGTTGATCTGCAAGTTCTGTGCTACATCGGGGGCGGCATTGTAGGTGGCATCCCCATCCTGTTGGGCAGTGATAGTCACAGAACCGGCACCACGGATGCGGATCTTCTTGGTACCGTCAGCTGCGGTAACAATGGAGGCAATCAACGGGTCGGAGCTGACGTAGTGGACAGGCAGGCCGGAACCGGCGGTTGCACCCGGGTCGAAGTCGAAGTCGCCTACAGACTTCTCCGGAAGGACGCCAAAGGCGATGGTCTGGTCAAGCTTGCCGATTTCGAAAGTTTTGCTGATAGGAATGGCGGCGGCGTAGGTCACGTCACCCCCTTGGTTGGCCGTGATGGTGACAGAACCGGTGCCGACGATCCGAACCTTGTTGAAGTCCCCGAAGCCATTGTTGTAGATGGCGGCGATTTCGTTGGTCGGCTCGGTCAGGGCGTTGGTCTTGAGTTCGCCGGCGTAGACACGGACATCGTCCAACTGCCCGCCGAAGTACACACGGGTCACGATCTGGCGCCCGATGGTCAGGTTCGTCCCGGCCACGGTGTTGACCGTGCCGCTTCCGCTAACGCTGCCGCCGTCGTCCGCACCATCCACATAGATTTTCGTGTCGGCCACGGTGCCGCTCTTCGGGTAGACCACGATGACGTTGTGCCAAGCGTCGTCCAGCACGTCCGTGGTGCCGGTTTTGGATACCCCGTTGTAGTCCACCTTCACGTTCCCGGAGGACAGCTCCACACTAAAGTGCTCTCCTGCGGCATTGTTGCCCCAGCCCACGATCCCGGCGCCGTCATTGCCCGAAGTGCCGCCCTTGAGCCAGAAAGAGACTGTGCGCTTTTCCGAGCCCAGGATGCCCTGGTTGCCGAAGTTGACCGCATAGTCATTGGTACCGTCAAGGGTAAGGCCGTTGATGAATTTGGCCAGACCCCAGTTGGTCGAACCGTCCGTACCGGCTAGGACGAGGGTGCGGGAGTTGCCGCTGGAGTCATTGATGGTGGTTCCGGCGGTTTCATCGAGCTTCCACCAACCTGCCATGTGGAACTGTCGGGTGGCCACGGGTGCTGCCACTGCGATGTTGTTAATGGAGTAGCTGACCGGAAGGCCGGAGGCTGCAGTCGCTGTGAGCGAGATGGTGTCCCCGAACTGCACGGCGGAGAAGTCCTGCGAGAAGGTGATCACTTGCTCCGTGCGTTGGTCGATGGTCAGGGTGCCGTCCACATAGTTAAACGAGTAGTTGGCTGCGGCGGCACCGTCCGGGGTGATGGCATAGTTGCCGGCCGCGCTGTTGATGTCCGCGGTGGTGGTGGCAGTGGCCTGGGCGGTCAACACATTGGCGTCGTCCCCGTTGACAAAACCGGAGTACTGGACGGTGAAGGTGGGGTTGGCGATGTTGACCTTGCGGGTGAAGCTGTCGGCCGTGACGTCGAGGGTGGCCTTGGCCACGACGACATTGCGCTCGAACGGAGTGGAAGCGAGGAGGTTGATGGTAGGCTTGGCGAAGGCAGCGATGGTACCGGTGCCCGCGCCGACAATCTTGGCATGCCCGCCATCGTAGGTGGTCAGGTAGTCAGAATTTGCACTGGCTAGCAAAGCCATCTCATCGACGGTCAACGCCTTGCTATAGTAGCGGAAGTCGTCGATCAAGCCGGTATATTTTTCAGTAGTGCCGACCTTTTCGGGCCTGCCGATCCAAAGGGCTTCCTCAGTTTCGCTGACCAAGCGGCCACTGGCGGTCTTGCGGGCAAAGACAGGGTTGCCGTTGACATAGAGGATGGCATTGCGGTTTTTCCAAGTCGCGGCCACGTGGGTCCAAACACCAGCCGAAATCACCCCTACACCGGCTTGGGTATTGTTGTCGCTGAGGTTCTTGCTCCCCACGCGGAACCACAAGTTCCCGTCACTGCGGATACGTATGGCCCATCCCTTGCCGGTGTTGCCGCTGTCATCATTATTGATTTTGGCAGCCATGATGGCATTGGCCAAGACAGCGGGCTTAATCCACATGGCCACGGTCATTTCATTGCCGGTGCCCACTTCCTTGGGCAGCACAACGCAGTCATCCGAGCCGTCGAAATCGAGGGCTTTGCCGAGTTTGCCGTCGACCCAGTCGGCAGCGTCCATGTTAGTGAGGGTGCCGACTGCCCCGGTCAGGCTATCGGTGGCGGTATTGCCGCTACCCTCGTTGAAATCCAGGCGGGCTTGGAGGCCGGCGGTGATGGTCGGGGTAATGGAGCCGTTTCCGGTGATTTGGATGACGTTCTCGTTTTTGCTGTAGAAAACGATGTCGGAGCCGACGGCGTTGGAAGACGCGGTCAGGGCGAAATCCCCGTCGCCATAGACCTTGGCGCCGAACTCTTGGTCGAAGGTCAGGGACTGTATGCCCTCTCGGATTCGGAAGAAGAACTTCTTGGTGTCATCCCCGGCGGAATTGGCAATCTTGATAGTGGCCTCGAACAATCCAGTTTGGGTAGGCGTACCGGAAACCAACCCGGAGTTCGAGAGGGTGAGGCCATTGGGCAATGCGCCGGCGACCACGGTAAAGGTATCAGGACCCTTGGTGGTCTGGATTTGGTAACTGAATGCGTTACCGTAGTTACCCTCGATCCGGTTGACGAAGAAGCCGGAGAGCACCACCGCCTCGTCATCTGTGATGGCGCGGTTGTAGATCCGGATGTCGTCCATTAGGACACGGGCAAAACGCTGCATGGCAATCGCATTGGTAGCATCCTGGG
>JAYPDO010000002.1:16228-35392 GCA_038125285.1 Opitutia bacterium | reverse complement strand
TATGGTGCCAATACCCGTCATTGACAGGGGTTACCGCACGGGGGTTGTCGTCTCCAGCCCCACGGTAGGTAGCGACAAGGGTATCCGCCTCCCCGCTATAACGCCGGATTTGCCAGCCCCTACCGCTTTCCCCGCCCTTACAGATGTAGGGCTCCCAGCCACCATCCGGCCATTTCTTTGCCCAGAAGGATGTAGAGAGGGCAGCGCCGGTATCGAAGACAGTCTGTCCAAGCCCGTCATCAACGTTAATATAATTGTCTCCCGTACTGAAGTCGATGGCCTTTCCGGAGCCAGTCGGGGTGTCCGTGGTGAAGACGCCGCCGGAATTTGTGCCGTGGAAGTTGTTGCCGGAGGTGTCGTTGGCGGTGTCGTCATCGAAAAGCCACTCTCCAAGAAGGCCTTGGCGAGCAGGCAAGTCGAAACCTTCCACACCTTTGGCGAGGACAATCTTGGGGCTGTTGTCGAAGACAGGCGCCTGGTCCATGTATGGATGGCTGTTAGGGAGGGAATCCGTACCTCCCCACTTGTGGGCAAGGTACCCGGTGACTTGGTTGTCCTCCTGATAGTTGAGCTTACGGTTGAATACGAGGATTTCCGCGATGTCGCCGCCAAAGTTCTTATCGGTGGCGAGAGCGTCCTTGCCGATTTTGATATTCTTAAGGGTGGCGGCGGTCTGGTTGAGCTTGGAAACCTTCATGGAGTAGGGGCCGGCACCGGTGGAGGGAATTTCCCCGGATGCTTCGTCAACCACGATGCCGCCCGCATTTCCAGATTGTTCCAGGCGTTGGTGGGCGACATAAATGGAGGAGTCCGAACCGTCCGCAGCCAGTGCGCCAACTACATACATGAAGTCCCCTGCCCCGTCGAAACGCAGGATAGGCTTGGTGCCGGCCTGAGCCTTTTTATAAACTGGCTGGGCGGATGCAGTGGATTGTTCTACCAAGACATTGTTGCCGGAACGGTCGGCCCATGTGGCGAGCTTGTCACCGTCGGCCAAGGTGTCCGGGAAGCCGTCACCATTTGTTTCGGCAGCGTCTAACCAGAGCACGAGGCCGGGGATGGTGTCCTTGCTCAAGAGGGTGTTGGTCGGAACGACAGTCCGTGTTGACCCGGCCCATGCGGAACCTGAGGAGTTGGTGACCTCGGCTCGATAGTAGTAAGTGGTGCCCTTGGTCAGGCCGGTGAGGGGGCTGGTGACGATGGAATTGAGGGCGTGGGTGCCTGCAATTTCCACCACATTGTCCCATTTTGTATCGTCTGCCGGGTCGACGTCAGTGGAGTCCCCACCGTCATTGTCACCCCAGTAGAACTTTACGCTGGGTTTGTCGCCACCAGTTTCCACTACGATGATGCCGCCAGAAAGGTCGCCGTTACCGCCACCGTACATGGTCGTGACCTCGGCATCGGTCAGCCCCTTTCCGTAGACCCGGAAGTCGTCTATGGTGCCGCGCATGTCCGAGTTACGGTTCACATCCGTACCAAGGTAGAAGCGGGTATCGGGAAGGCCGCGGTCCAGGGTTTTGCCTGTGCCTGAGGCGATAACAGCCCCGTTATGGAAGATTTTCATGGAACCGGATGCCCTGTCTTTGGTAAAGGCAAGGTGGCACCATCCGGCGGAACTACCAATCATTCCAGGGCTGACATCCCCGCTGTTGTTGACGCGGTCACCACCTTCGTCCCAATAGACTGCGCCGTTGCCCCAAGGCAGGTGGGCCTTCATGATTTCCCCTGCGGGGCCGTATGCCTGGAAGCCAATGGTATTGGCCTTGAAGTTGTCCGCACCATAGAGCCATAAGGTCACCGAAACCCCGTCGTAGATAGTGGGGTCTGGAATGGTGGCCGAGTCGAGGAGAACAGCGTTATCCCCAGTATCGAACAGCATGGCTTGGCCAAACTTACCGGAGACCCAGTTGGGGCCGGCACCACCGACAAAGGTCCCAATGTAGCCTGCGTTGGAGTCTGTCATGACATTGCCTTCGCCCTCGTCAAAGCGCCAGTGGGCGATAAGTTGGTCGTTGACCAATGGGTCGGTGCCCGGGAGTTCTTGGCGGAAACCGCCGGTGCCGGTAACCTTCATGCGGAGGGTGGCGGAAGTCGGTGCGACGTCAGAGGGTGGTTTGGTTTCGCCCAAAGGTGCGCCAATGGTGGCGAAAGTCTTGGCATCGGATATGTGGGTGCCGCCGTTGTTGGCCGCTTTGAAGCGGAAGTAGTAGAGCGAGGCGGAGTCGAGCCCAGTGATGTTGCCGGTGAAGATGCCGGTGGGCTTTTGGCCGAGGGAAGCGGTGCCGTCCCAACCGGTGTCCACAGCACCTTGGTCGGTCTTGCCGTACAGGATGGTGATGGTGGGTTGGTCCGCGCCGTCGAAGGACAGGAGCTGGCCGCTGACATCGGCGGAGGAGCCGGTGTAGTTGGCGGAGCTTTTGGCGGCGACAAGCGGTGGCCCAGCCACGCTGCTGGTGGTGAAGGCGATGGATGCGTCCGCCCAAGTCCCGGAAACCCCGGCGACGCCATGGTCGGCGTAAGCGCGGTAGTAGTAGTCCGCACCGAGGTCGAGGCCAGACATACCGATTTGGAGGTCTCCTTGGGGTTGGGCGCCGAAGTCGATGTTGTTGTCCCAGCTTCCCGCGGTGGTTCCGCCGTCGGTACGGCCGTAGTAGAGTGTGACGACGGGGTTTGCTCCACCAGCTTGGGTTATGGAAACGTTGGCCACGGCGGAGGTGGAGCCAATGTTGGTGGCAGCCGTGTTGGTAATGGTCGGAGGGACAGGGTTGATGGTCAGCTTGAGGATTTGCCCTTCGCTGGTTCCGGCCAAGTTGGTGGCGGTAAGGTTGATATCGAAAGTGCCGACAGTACTCGGTGTACCACGGATAAGGCCGGTCTCCGGGTTGACAATGATGCCGATGGGCAAACCGGAGGCGCTGAAGGAGGTTGGATTCTGGGTACCTGCGATGGTGAAGATGTCGACATCGACGCCCTTAGGCTCGTCGCCGTTTCCGGCCCCGTATATGGTTTCGATCTGCTGGTTAGTAAGGGCTTTCTTGTAGAGACGGACGTCTTCAATCCAACCCTTCCAGTTGTTGGCACCATTGTCCGGGTTCCCCGCAAGCCAGAGGGTGGAGGACCTATTGAAAAGACCTCCGGTGACCGTGCCGGTCGCAGACTCTTCGCCGTCGACCCAAGTGGCGGAAGTTGCGCCGTTGTTGACCAGTACGATATGGTGCCAGACGTCATGCGGGATGCGGGCATTAGTCCCAGCCATCCCTGCGTTGGGGACTCCGGCATTGGTGTTGGTGGCGTCCCAGTAACGGTGATGGACATACCAACCCGCTGCGTTGTTGGTGTTGTTCGTCCAGAAGGCATAAACGCGCCCGGAACGACCAAAGACGCCCGCATAGTCGTCATTGTCCTGCTGGGACTTCATCCAGATGGAGACAGTGTACTGCTCGACGGCAAGTTTGGGGTCGTAGTTAAGGCGGACGCGGTCATCGCTACCGTCGAAGTAAAGGGCTTTGCCGAAAAGGCCGTCTTGGTAACCCGCACCATTTTCGAGGGTGCCGTGGAGGTTGTGGCCGGTGTAGTCGATAGCAGTGGCTCCGCTGCCTTCCTCGAAGCTCCACCAAAGGATCATCTCCTGGAAGGCGGTCGGAGGAACATATTCCTGCCAACTGGCCGTGGCGACCAAGTCGCCGTTGGCGTCAAAGTCCCCAGTGACGGAGGGGGAGGTGGACAGGGCTTGGGTGCCTCCGATGCCGACGTCGACCGTGCCCTTAATAAGGGTTTTGGAATAGTTGAAGGCGACGCGCCCGTCCCCGCCGTTACCGCCACGGCTACCGGAACCCCTGAATCCGCCCTTGGCGGAAAGCGTGCCGTTGTTGGTGATATTGTAACCACGCAAACGGATGGCACCTCCGGAACCCGCGCCGACGGATGTGTAGACGGTAGTGTCGGTGACGGAAGCACCATCTGCTGAGATGGTGACGCCGGAGCCAATGACCAACTCCCGGTCGGCTTCCAACGCGATGGCACCGCCACCTGCGCCGCCCGTGCCGTGGTAACCGCCACCACCGCCCGAACCGGGGAGCAGGTAGGCGATACCGGGTGTGCCGTAAGTTGCGCCGGGCAAGGAAGCTTCCACGCCTTGCTGGCCTTCGGAAGCATGGCCGCCGCCGCTGGAACCATTGTTACGGCCTTGCCCGCCGCCAAGGCCCGTGCCGTCCATGTAAGCCGGACCGCTGTTGCCTGCGTAACCACCACCGAGGAAACCGCGTGCACCGGTCACGCCATTGTTGGAACCGCCGCCTTCGAAGGCCGGGCCGGAGAGGTCGAGGTTGGTGCCGATGGTCATGTTACCGTCCGAGGAAACCACGGAGAACTTGTCACCTACTGTTGCGCCGTGGTCGACATTAAGCGTGATTTCGGTGTTGCCACCGGCAAACTTGGAGTTGGCAATGGTGAAAACATTGCCCCGTAGCTTGATTTGGACACCGGTGGGGAAGTAGGAAGTGTAGTCACCTGCCATGAAGAACCTGTTGCCCAAGGCATTGGAATCGACCGGGAAGAACTTGCCCGCAGTGCCGGAAGGATCCTTGGCGGTGAGGCGGAGCGGGTTGGCACCGTCGAAGACCACGGCGAGACTGGAACCAAGGTTGACTTGGCTGAATTTGTACTCGGCCACGTCGAAGGTCAGCTCGGGGGCGTCGTAGGCCCTGATTTCGCCAACGCCATGGACACCGGAATTGTGGTACCAACCGGCATTGTCGGTGGTAAATGTCAGTTTGCCGCTTTCCAAAACGAGACTATGGAGGCCTTCCCCACGGGATTCACCATAGACGGCATAGGTGCCAGTGCGGTAACCGGAGACATCATATTCGTAAGTGTTGGAAGTGAGGAACTGCCCAGAAGAGTGGATGGCGATACGTCCACCACCGCCGAGGCCACGTTTTTGTTGGCGCTCGCTATTGCGGTAGCCACCTCGGGCGGAAAGGGTACCATACAACTCGACACTGGCAGCCTCGATACGGATCGCCCCCCCGGAACCGGAGCCACCCGTGCCGCCGTCCGTGGAACCCCCGTTTACGGAGATGATGACATTTTCTTGGAGGATGAACTTGCCCTTGTCATGCGCCTTGAACTCGATTGCACCGCCGCCCGCGCCGCCGGTACCGGCTTCAAGTATGGTGGCACCACTGTTGCGGAATGAACATCCGCCGCCGGAACCGCCGAGGAGGTTAGCCAGGGCAGTGTCGCCGTAGGTGAGGCCGACATAGTCGTTCCATTGGCTGGGTTGGCCTTCGCCAGCATAAGCACCGCCAGCGCCCCAGTATTCCTGGCTGGGGCCGCCACCAATCCCGCTTCCGGAAGGACGGCTGGCATTGGATGCCGCGCCATCCGCACCCCCGAGTTTACCGAACCCGATCGGCCCGGTCAGGAACTCGCCAGAACCATTGCCGCCATTGGCAAGGAAGTCGCTCCCGATGATGATGTCACCATTGTTGCGGGTACGCAGGGAGAGGGCGTTTTGCCCCTTTAGGACGACAAGGACGGAGCCGCCGAGCTGGATTTTGTCGAAGGTAAAAATACAAACCCCGTAGGCAGTATCGATACCATTGAGACTGTAGACATGGTCCTCGATCTGGCCGAAAGCAACCCCGCCGCCGCCTGAATGGACAACCGTGGCGTTAGTGGTGTCGATAGTGACGACACCGGTGTTGAAGGTGAGGGAGTCCATGCCGCCGGAAGTGGCTTCGAGGTGCAGGGTGCCCTCCCCGCCCCGAACAAGGGTGCCAAGGGTGTCTAGGCCGCCAGAGAGGTCCGTGGTGCCAGGGATCAGGGTTTCCCGGGCGATAAGGGCAATCCGGCCACCACCGCCCGCACCACTTCGGCTGGAGCTGCCTTCATTGCCCCCACGGGCGGAGAGGATACCGTTGTTCGTGATATTGCGGGCTTCGATACGGATGGAACCTCCGGAACCACCGGCACCCAGTTTGTCCGGATAGGTGTTGCCGCCGTTGACGGAAATTTGGGCACCGGCCAGGATAGTGATGTCGCCAGTGCCGTGAGCCTTGAATTCAAACGCGCCGCCACCGGCACCACCGGCACCTTGGACATCGTGGTGGGCACCACTGCCGCCGGAACCGCCGAGGAGCGCGGTAATTTTGCGGTCGCCGTAAACAGGGCCAGGGTTGATAATGCGCCCGCCGACGGCACGTCCCGTACCGAGGCCGCCATACGAACCGCCAGCTGCTATCCATTGGCGGTAGTAACCACCGGCGTCATTGGTGGTTCCGCTACCGCTTTGGCCACCGCCGCCGATACCGCCACCAGCGGCACCGGGGTCATAGTTCGAACGTCCGCCTTCTCCGCCCCCCAGGATGCCGTTGCCGCCAGTAGTGCGCCCGGCATTGCCGTCTCCCCCGTTGGCCACGAAGTTTGCGCCGATGGTGATGTTCCCGTTGTCCTGGGTTTGGAGGGAAAGGGGATTGGAGCCGGTCAGGACGACCGTAACCGCCGAGCCGATGTTGATACGGTCGTAGACGAACTCCGCCTTTTTGTAGGTGATGTCGTTGCCTTGGGGGTCGGTCCAGGTGTACTGGTTTAACGCGCCAGTGCCAGAGGCGCCGCTAGAGTGTTTCCAAGTCGCGGTGGTGGTATTGATGGTCAGGGTGCCGGTAGCGAAGTCGAGAACCTTCTCGGCCACGAAGGATCCGGTGCTGTCAGCCCAGTCGGATTGTGCGGAGCCGTCGGCAGCGGAGTTGTTGTTGGCATAGAAACGGTAGTAGTAGGTGGAACCCTTGACCAGGCCGTCTAGCTGAACCTGGGTGTTGAGCTGATCAACCATTTCTTTGCCATTGGCGAGGATTTTCCACTTGTAGAGCCCGGCTTGGGCACCATCGAGCGGGTTGACGACAACTTCTGAACCACCGGGGGTGGTGACAAGTGCGCGGAACGAGGAACCACCACCGCCTTCGCCGTGCATGAAGAGAAGTTTATACTGCTCGCCTTGGACGAGGTTGACCGTCGTATCGGGCTGGTTGCCACCGCCGCCCCCTAGGAATTCGAGGTCAGCTTTGTCATACTTGCCATCTTGGTTGAGATCCATCCATGCCGCGATACGATCGTCCCGGTAATCCATGCGGAAACGATAGGCGCCGGTGGATTGCGGGGTGAAGTAGGTTTGGAATACGTCGGTGTAGTTGTCTACCTGGGTGATCCCGATGCCAGCGCCTGTGAAGTCGCCGTCCCCGCTGAAGAAGAAACCTGCGCCGCCGGGTTCGGAGAGGACCATGCCAATACCCGAAGGTGCCATGGCGAGCAAGTTTTCGACATCCGTGTCAAACCAGTAGTCTACCGTGGGAAGGCCAAAAGCCTGGGCGTTGTAGTTCATGTTCCAGCCCCGGCCTTGGAAACCGTCGATGTCGGTGATGCCGTAGTATTTGCCAATCTCGACCTTGTTGTCCCATGCGGCGGGATCGGTACCGCCGTCGGTCAGGCCATAGTAGAGAGTGACCTCGGTGCCATTGAACTTTTCGGAGAAGTCGGGGAGGGTGTCCTTGTAGGTGTGTTGGGCGTTGACCCCGGCAATCCCGTCAACGGGTGCCCACTTTTCATTGAGGTATCCTTCTATCATTTCGATTTGGCGGGTTTCGAGTGCCCTCTTGAAGATAAGGATTTCCCCGATGGTGAAGTTGCCGCCGTTAGTGAGGTTGTTGGCCCCATCATTGTCCCGCCCGCCGATAAGAACTTTGGAGGTGGTGGCAGGGATGATGCCGGTATCGGCAAAGGAATATTCCTGGCGGCCATTGCCCCGTTGGAAACGGGAGACACCATCGTAATAGACTGTGTAGATGCGCCACTGGCCGTTGGTTGTAACATAGGGACTAGGAGCCGGGTCGTCCCCTCCGGAAGTGCCACGGATCGTCATTGTCAATCGGTCGTCAGCTCCCCTTCTGCGGAACTGCCACCCTTGGTCGCTTTCGCCTCGTTTGCTAATTACAGGGGCCCAACTTCCGACATCATGCCCTTTCATTGAAACGAAGAGGGTGATCTCTTCGAGTTCGTCGAAGCGTTGGCTGTTGTCCACCACGAGGAAGTCATTGGTGAATTCGAGGCCGGACTTGGAGTTTTGTATCGCGTCCTTGAAGAGGGGGATGTTGGAAGCGCGGTTCGGGTGCATGCGGGCATGGTTGCCATTGCCGGATTTGTCGGCCCAGTACTTGACCCCGCCGTCGGCAGCAGGTTGGCCACCGGTGCCGTCATTATTTACGGCGAGAGTTGCCGCATCGCTAGAATCGAGCCAAAGTTCAAGACCGCCGATGGAATCACTGGCGAAGGTTGTGGCCTTGCCATTGTCCACCGTGCCGGTACCCACAGCGACAATCCTCGCACTGAGGGCGGCATTGTTGCCTGTGACATTTTGCGGGGCATTGTTGGCAATGACAGGGACGGTGGTGTCCAGGGTTGTGAAGGTCTGGGCGGCGTTCTGGAGGACGGACACGGAAAGGGCGTCAACCTTTTGGGTGGCATTCTGGGCGGATGCGGTGGATGCACCGATGGCAAACCTCCAACCTGAGGCGGGGCTCCATCCGGCGATTTCCGTAGTGACGACCGCGGTGCCGTGGGTAACCTTAATGTGACCACTGGAAGAAGCGGAGATCGTGACCGGTTTGTACTGCCCTTCCAGGAGGTGGCGGACTTTGGTGACGAGGTCCGTCTGGTTGTAGGTAATGACAATCTGGTCGGTCCCGCCAATGTAGAAGCGGACTTTCAGGCCGTCCACCGCGCCAGTGTCGCCGAGGTCAGTGGAGCCATCGACAGGGCCGTAGTAGAAAGTGACACCTTCGGCCGGGTTGTCGGAGCCAGGGCCTTGGAAGAGGTTGAAGCTGGCGTTGAAGTTGGGGGTGGCGACGCCAGGGTTGAGGTCGGGCAAGTAGACGGTGGCGGTCTGGCTGTTTTTGGAGCTGGTCAGGACAAGTTCCTTTTCCTTGGGGTCGATGGTTGCGGTGCCTACCAAGGCCGAAAGTGCGTCGTCGGCCACGCCGTCGAAGGAGGAGAACCATGATGCGGAGCCATCCCAGACAGTGCCTGCGGAGTTGCTGGCCTGAAGGCGGTAGTAGTAGGCGGTGCTGGGGAGCAAGTCGCCGAGTTGGTCGGTGAATGCGCCGGCCTTGCGGCCGAGGCCGATGGCAGATTGCCATGCGGTCGGGTCGTTCGCGCCGTCTGTCTTGCCATAAAAGACGTAGACATTGGGGGCGTCGCCGCCAGTGCTGGTGACATTGCCGTTCACGGTAGCGCCGGTGCTGGCCACGTTGGAGGGGGCGCTGGAGGTGATGACCGGGGCGGAGGCGTTGATGGTGAGCTTGAGGGTCTCGTTGAGGATGGTGCCGTCTGGGTAAAGGACTTGGAGGGTGACGTCAAAGTATCCAGCCACGGAAGGAGTGCCGGAGACTAAGCCGTTGTCGAGGTCGACGGACATGCCGCCAGGAAGGTTCAGGGCTGCGTAACCGGAAGGGCTGCCGGTTGCGACGATTTGGTAGGAGGAGGCGGTACCTGCGCTGAATTGGGCGGACAACTTAGAAACCAAACGCGGCGGGCCGGTCACGGCGGCATAACCAATGAGGGTTTGGGCGGTCTTTTGATTGTCATATTCGGCCTTCACCCAATCCCCGCTCCGGGCTTTGGTGGCGAAGCGGACTTCGTCCATCTCGAAATTGGCCTGCGCCTCGTCCCCAAAAACGAAGGGGTCGGCACCTAGGTCGGCTCCGATCTTTGTAACGTCAGGGTCGATGACGGTGGCGTCTTGCTGGCCATTGAGGTAAACGCTGATGCGGCCGGTAGAGCGGTCGACTGTCATGAAGAGGTGTACCCATTGGTCCTTGGTGATGACAGTGGAACCGGTGAGCGTGATGGGCACGAAGGTGAAGTCCTTGGCGCGCACTTTATTGTCCGGGGCGAGGTAGATGCCGAACTTTTTCACGGAGTGGGTGGCCAAAGGCATCCCGGGGTTAGGGGCGAGGAACATGCCCGCGTAGGTGAGCGGGTTAATCCAGTTCATAAGGTTGTAGTCGGTGACGGTGCCTTGTGCCCAGCGTGCGCCCATGTACTCGCCGCCGCCGCCTTCGTACCATGCGGTGGCGAACTTGTACTGGCCGTCGGCAAGGGTGACAGTGCCGACGCGGTTTTGCGCGCCGTGGCCGCCCTTGTTGTTGACCACCATTTCGGCAGGGGAATCGAAGGTGCCGTTTTGGTTGACGTCTACCCAGAGGATGGAGCCGTCGTCAGAACGTGTACCAAAGGAGACTGCACCGGCGGTGACCGGGGAATCGCCACCCACCACGAGCAAGCCGTCCCAGACCGCGCCGATCGTGTCCGTACCTGTCTTGCCGCCGGATTGGCTGTTGACGTAGGTGCCGTCGAGGTCGATGTTGGTGTTACCGGTAATGACGGAGGTAAGGATGGGGAACTTGGTTCCGGAAAGGAAGCCCGAGCCGCTGTCGATAGGGTCGAGTTGTGCGTCACCGAAGCTGCCGTCGAAGAGTTGTTCGTTGAGTCCGCTGGTGACGGCAATGACGTCCGCCTTGAGCTTGGCCCACATGGAGACGGAGTAGCTGGATTCGTTGACAGTGGAAAGGGTGCCGATGTGGGGGACGTTGATGGTGCTGCCCACGAAGTTGGCGGCGGAGTCAATGTAAGACTGGGAAGTGAGCGGCATATTGACGTCCTCCCCGTGGGCGAAGTTCTGCCCGGAGTCGATGAACTTGCCGAGAAAGTTGACAGGAGCGAGGTGGTAGACGCCCGCGAAGCCGCCGGACCAGGTATTGCCGGTGTAGCGGTATTCCCGCAGGTCCTTGTCGTTTTGGTTGGCCCAGGCGGCAATGAGCTTGGTAGCGGAGGAGAGCGTGGGCACTTTGACCCAGATTTTGGAACGCCCGTCGAAATCCCACTTTTCCACTTCATATTCCAGCTCCTTTCCTACTGTGCTGCTGCCGGAGGTGGCGTCGAAGAAACGCAGGTCACCCCCGAGCTGGGTGAGGAAGCTGTTGTAGCTAAAGTTGGAGAGGTGGGTGCCGAGCTCTACAAAAACCGGGAAGTCCTTGAGCGTGGCCGTGCCAGTGTAGCCGGTGAAGGCGAGGGTGAGGGTATGGGTGTACTCGGTGAGGTCCGTGACCTTCACCGTGATGTTGGCGGTCGCGGTAGCCCCTCGGCCGGTCGCGGAGATGGTGACGGGCGTCGTCCCGGCACTCAGGGGCGTGCCGGAAATGACACCGGAGTTGTTAATGCTCAAGCCTGCGGGAAGGCCTACGGCACCAAAGCTGTCCGGCTGGCCTTTGACGGGGATGATGTAGTTGACGGATTCACTGACGAGGGTGCCCCCGACATCGTGGATCAGGCCGGTGATGCTGACTTCGCCATCAAATTCCGGCGGGCCGTTGAAGTTGGAGAGGGCAAGGTAGTCGGAACCGGCTTTCTGGGACTCTGCGGACGCCCGGAACCAGCCTTCGCGGCGGGCAAGGGAATGGACTTCCCATTGGTCGATGGTGCCGTTGAACTCCTTGCTGTTGAGCCCTTCATGGACACCGACGTGGAACCATTGGTTCAGGGCGACGGCCTTGGGGGTGGGAATGTTGGAAGTGTGGAACAACACACCGTTTTTGAAGAAGGAGAACTGGCTGTTATCCGAATCATAGGAAGTGGCCAGGTGTACCCAAGTGTCGAGGTCGGCTTCCTGGAATACGGGGTTGGCGGTGTATTCGTCAGTAGGACTGCCGCCATTGACTTCGTAACGCAAGGTGCCATCGGCGTAGAAACGGGCACGGGTGGAGCCTGTGGTCCAGTTGCGGGTGTAGAAGAAGGCTTCTTCGCCAAGGGGGAGACGGGTGATCTTGAACCAACCCGAAACGGAGTTGTTCAAGGGGTTCGGGCGGGGGGGGAATTCTACGCGGTTGTCGTTATTGACGAAGTCGCGTGCCGAACCGATAAGGCCTTCGGCCTGGACAGTCTGGTTTTGGATCCCCGGACCGTAGGAGACGTTGGGAGACTGGTCTTTTGTGTAGTTGGCGGTATCCATGTAGGAGACCATGGAGTATTCGGACCAAACGGTGCCGTCAGTGGAAGTGTCGGGAAGGTCTTTGGCCGCCAAGTTGCCCCAGCGCATGGAGAAGGTGGAGCCACCGGCAAGCTGGAGTTCACGGAGGCGCACCCAGGCGAGGGTCTCCCCTTCCGGGTCGTAGGAGGCGAGGGTGTGGGGCAGTTCCATGCCATTAGAGTCAAGGAAACGGATGTCCGCACCCGTAAAGGAGGCGACTTGGGAGTATTTGAACCCGCCATCGCCATCCCGGAGGCGTACCAGGACAGGGAAGTTTTCCAAGGGGATGCAGGAGGCGGCCTGGATTGTGGTTTGGGTGAGCGCCTTGTCATAGACCCGCAAGTCGTCCACCCAACCGGTAAAATGGAGGTCGGCCGCGCGGTTACAACCGAGGCGGAAATGCTGGAAGACATTGTCAGCGGCTGCAGCCACCTTGGCGACAAGTCGGGCATTGTGGTAGAGGTAGGTGTCCGTACCGTCGCAGACAACGGCGATGTGCGTCCAGGCCGTAGTGGCCTCGCCAAGGGAAACGGAGCCGACAAGGTCCCCGGTGTACTGCCAGTTGCCGCCTGAGAGCTCGATTTGGAAGTCCGCGCCAGTGTTCCCGGAGTTGAAGACGGAAGTGCCGTCGATTTGCTCGACATTGGTCGGCTTGGCCCAGAAGGCGATGGTGAACTCGTTGTAGGTGGTATTGGAAGCCAGGGTCTTGGTCACTTTGTCGTCCACGCCGTCAAACTGGTAAGCTTTGCCGAGTCGGCCAGTCTTGTTCACGGAGGTGCCTCCGGAGAGGGTGCCGTCATTCCCGGCGACGGAGGAGTCCACGGCACCGGTGTTGGCGATTTCATCGAGCTTCCAGTGGGCAACGAGGTCGGAATCCGGCTGGCCAAGGCCTTTGTTGGTGAAATCCATGCTGTAAGGCCACTTGGAGAAATTGGTCGCTTCGACGACGAGCTTCTTGAGGGTGGTGGCATTGGCATTGGTAGCGCCGAGTGTCACCTCGTACTTTCCTTCGGTTGGAGGGGTGCCGGAGAGGGTATTGCCGGAAATGGACATCCACGGGGCAAGGCCGTAGGCGGAATAGGAAAGGGTGCCGTTGGTACCTGTAAACTTGAATGTCCAGGGTTTGCCGACACTGGCCTTGGTCACATCCGAGGCGACCACTTCTGGTGCCTGGGCGTCGAACAACGGGGCGTCTATCTTGAATGGGTGTTCGGCTGGGAGGTTAATGGTCTGGTCATACTTGTGGGAAAGGTAACCTTCGACGGTTTCTCGCTCGGCTTGGCTCAGGACACGGGCGAAGAATATGACTTCGGCGACTTCGCACTTGGAATACTCGCTACCGGTATTGTAACCGCCAATTTGGAAGTCGGTCGGGTAGGTGTTTGTGTTGTGAGAGCCATTGTTATCCGTGGCGAGTTGGACACCATCCATCCAGAAGTTGGCCAAGGGATCTACTTCGTTGTAGGATTGGATGTCCCCGATATGGAGGTGCCATGCAGTGTCCCCTGCCCCGGAGTTGTGGATCCATCCGTCGGAGTAGTACCTGCGGACAACGCCCCCATGGAAGCCGAAGAGCCAGTTGCGTCCATCACGGGTTGAGAAGACGCGGTTGCTGGCACCGCCTGTGTAGCGGGCGAAGGTAAAGATGGTGTGCCCAGGCAAACCGAGGGTGGTGTTGAACTTATGGGTGGTCCAGAGGCTGTCGTCCCCGTCGAAGTAGATGGCGGGATGCCCATTGGGGCCGTTGGATACGTAGTCGGGGTCATTACGGCGGTTGTCCGCGTCAAGACCATTGCCGGACTTGTCCACCCATTTTTTGACAAGGTCACCATCCAGGTAGGAATCGGGGAGGCTGTCGCCGTTGATGTCCGAACTGTCGAGCCAGAAAGCCATGTCCGGAATGGAAACATTGCTGATCTGCATAGTTTTGGAGGGTAGCGGGGTGAAGTAGACAGGGCCTTTCCAGTCGCTGCCGACTGAGTTTGTGGCTTGTACGCGGGCTACGTAGACATTGGGTGCGGTGAAACCGTTGTCCACTTCCCAGCTGAAGAAACCGGTGGTCCGGTTACCAAGGGAGTCTGTACGGTCCCAGCCTGAGGCCGTGTTGCCCTTATCTTGCAAGCCCCAGTGGATGACGACTTGTGTGGCCGCGCCACCAGTGGAAAGGAGGGTGCCGTCAAAGCTGACGCTGCGGCTGGTGATGTCTGTGGCGGTGAAATCATTGGCCAAGGTCGGGACAAGCGGTTGCGCCAGGGTCTTGAAATTCTGGGGCAAGCTCCAGCTCGTCCCGGCCGAATTAACCGCACGGAAACGGTAGAAGTAAGTCTTGTTGAGGATAAGGTTGTTGAGGTCGACACTGAAGACCTCCTTGCCTTTGGCGCCGAGGTCCAAGTTGAGGTTCCACCCGTTCACATCTTGGTTGGCGTCCGTTGCGCCGTAGAAGAGGGTGACCGTAGGGTTGTCGCCACCGGTAGACCCGATTTCCCCATTGACACGGGCTGTCGAGGCAAGGACATCCGTAGCCGGGAGGACTTTGACCAAGGCTGGTGAAGCCGGTATGGTGATAGTTACTTCCTTGCTGGCGGTAGCCTTTTCCGTGCTGACGGTGACAGTCGTCACATAAGTGCCCCCGGCAGTCGGCGAACCGGAGATTTTAGCCCCGGAGATGGAAAGCCCGGGAGGCATGTTGTAGGCGCCGAAAGCAGGGTTGGCCGCATTAGTGGTGATGACATAGTTGAAAGCTTGCCCGACTATGCCGCTGGCGGTTGCGGCACTGGTGATGGTGGGTGTGGCGATAGGGGTTTCGCCGTTGCCGCCACCATAGATCAGGTCGACATCGGCTTGGCTTAGGTAGGTGCCATAGATACGGAGTTCGTCGAGCTTCCCGTCGAAGTAATTGTCATTCCAGTTGGAGCGCCCGATCCGGCTTTCGGAGCGGAGGGTATTGGGGATTTTCAAACCGGCCGCGGTGCCTTTGAGCACACCGTTAAGATACATCCGTATATTGTCGTCGGGATCGCTGCTGCCGACGACGTGGACCCACTGTCCGGTTGGCCAGAAGGAACCGGGGCCGACAGCCTTGTTGTTGGCGCCATCGCGGACACTCCAATAGCCATTGGAGCCAGTCCCCTGGTTAGCAAGGATGATATTGTCGCTCGTGCCATTGCCGAAGTCGATGACCCGGCTCCAGTTGGGGTAGGCATCGTACCAAACCCAGGCGGAAACGGCAACATATCCACCGCCGAACTGGGCCGCAGGTGCCTCGACCCATTGGCCGGTCACATCGTTGGAAGTCTTGGAGCCGGTATTCAAATCGATGGCGTTACCAACCTTCCCCGCCACGAAAGCCGGGGCATTGTGGATGGTACCATCCCGGCCTTTGTCACTGGAGTCTGTGGCCGTGGTGGCACCAGTGTCTTCGTCGAATTTATAATAATACTCCAACTGGCTGCCCTTGGTGTAGGGGCTTGCCGGGGGAACGATGACGGTCGCATTTTCAGACCAGGTCGTCCCGGCGGCATTAGTAGCGGCGATCCGGGCGAAATAGACCTTCGGGGCTTCCATTCCGGAAATGGGTATGGCCAGGGCACCGACAGGATGGCGGCCCAACTCGATGGCATTGGCCCAGTTGAAGGCTGCGGGGCCACCGTCCTCATCGCCCCAATACAAGACGATGGAAGGGTCTTCCCCGCCGTTGTTGGTAATCGTGACGTTGACTTTTGCGGTGGTCAGCTTGAGGTTGGAGACAGTGGCTGGGTTGAACTGGGGCTTTTGGAGGGCAGGAAGGGTATCGAAGGTCTCCACATTGGACCAAACTGGATAGCCGCCGCGGTTGGCCACGGTGAAACGGTAAAAGTAGGTGGTGTCGGCGGCGAGGCCCTTGAGTTTCTTGGAGAAGTCCCCGAGCCCGAGGGTGCCTACAGTGAGGCTGCGGTCCCAAGCACCGGAATCTGTCCCGCCGTCCGTCGTGCCGAAGTACACCTTTACATTGACATCCTGCGTGTCTCCTAGGGCAGTAATGGTACCATGGGCAAGGCCGGAGGAGAGTTCGGCGTTAGTCGGATCCTGGGCGGTGATGGCCGGGATGTCCAGGAGGGAGAGCTTGAGGTCGCGGGAGGTCGCACCGGAGCTGGAACCGGCAACAACATTGAAGGTGACGGGGTAATTCACGGAATCCAAGTCCTTTGAGGACTGCGGGTGGGTCAGGGCGTACTTTTGGGAAAGGTAGCCTTCCACGGACTCGCGCTCGTCCTGGCTAAGTACCCTCTTATATATGAGAGCTTCGGCGATGTTGGCGTCGGAGGATTGGGTATTTGCTCGGATATCGCCGCCAAATGCGATTTGGCCAGGCTTGTAATTCGTGTTGTTGGAGCCGTTGTTAGCAGCAACCTTTAGTACGCCGTCGACCCAAAAGTTGGCCAGGGGATCCGGGTTATTGTTGATGTCCCCAGTGTGCAAGTGCCAAAGTTGGTCGTCGGGTCCGCCATTGAAGATCCAACCTTCAGCATGGAAACGGGAGACACCATTAGCATAATAACCGAAAAGGAAATTCCGCGTCTTCGAGCCGACCAAGCGGAGACGTGTGGAACCGTTGTAGCGCCCGACTGTGAAAATGGTATAGCCGTTACCGATTGAGTCGAAGTCGTAGGAAGTCCAGAGGACATCCTTGGTCACGGCCTCGAACTGGACGGACTTGAGGTTATTCGGGCCGTCAGAAAGTTCCGGCGTGCCCTGGACATTGTCCATGTGGTGGTTACCTCCGGACTTGTCCAACCACTGGTAAACGGCGGATCCCTTGTCCGAGAGGATATTCCCGGCGTCGAGCCAGAGGTCAAGGCCGTCGATAAGGTCCGGGCGGAAAACCCCGGTTAAGGATGCAGGGGCGGTACCGGTCAACTTTCCGGTCGCTGGGTCGAGGGACAACCAAACGGGAAGGTCGCCAGAGACAAAGGAAGTCGCCCCAGGTGCAGGGATGTCAAAGGAGTAGGGCATGTTGGCATTGGCGTAGATCCGCCCGTCCCCTGGGATGTCGATGGCAGGCCCGGTATGTGCCCAGAAGGTGATTTCCCCCATGATGGGACCGAACCAATTCCCAGGGGAGGTGAGCATCTGGATCTTAATATATCGGGTTTTGAGGCCGGAAAGGTCAATTTCCTTGGTGAGGGGTTCACGGTTGAGGCCGTTGCGGGTCTGGATGTTCCCTGCAAAGGGGAGCCAAGTGATGCCGTCGGGGCTACCAAAGATGGTCAGGGTGCCGTAGTTGGCCGCGTCGTCCCAGTTTTGGTAGTCCAGCTTGACCTTGGAAAAATCATGGACCTGGGCGAAGGAAAAGATGAAGTCGGCATTGGAATTGATGGAGGCATATTTGCCGCCGTTCCAGTCGTCCCCGCCCACGCTTCCTGCAGGGATCACGCCGTCACTCAGTACGGAGAGGTTACCGGCGGAAAGCGCTTTGTTCGTAGAAACGGAGGTGTAGGCGACCTTGCTGCGGTCTTCCACCAACACGCTTTTGGAGCCCATGGCCGTGGCCACGCCTGTGGCCGTGACGGTTGCACCGCCAGAGACTGCGGTCACCGTTACAAAGGAGGGGACGACCTGCGGGGTGACATCAAAAGTGTACTTGGAGCTGCTGACTTGGACAAAGTTGGAGAGTGTGCCGCCAACCAGGGATATGTCGGAAGCGTCGAACCCGGTAACGGGCACCGGGGTGGCATCGTCTAGGAACTCGGCGGTAACGGTAAAGGGGATGGTGGTGGCCGGTTCGCCGCCAGTAATGGTGAGGGTCGGCTCAAGGAAATCCCCCTTCCCTGCCCCATAGATGGCGACGGCGTCGGCGTCATCCAAAACTATATTGTAAACCCGTACGTCATCGATGAGGCCGTTAGCATTGAAGTTGCCGGATCCACTCCACTTCCCGATCTGGATACTCGTCCCATTAATGGTAACGGAAGTCTGGGGGCCTGCTGGCTCCGTCGCCTTCAGGACACCGTCCACATAGAGCTTGCGGGTGGCACCGGAATACACGCAAAGAACGTGTTGCCATTGGTTGGCCAGGGCGGTGCTGACCGGGCCATTCACACGGTTGGTCGCTGAACCAGTCGAGCCGACGTTAAAGGAGTAAGAAGGATTTCCAGCCCCCTGTGCATCTGCATTAAACCAGAGCAGGGCGGTGTTGCTGTCATTCTGCTTGGAACAGAAAATGCCGCAGTCATCCGTTGCGGCCGACCCCACGGAGTTCAACTTCACCCAGGCGCCTATGGTAAACGCCGTCGCCCCGGACAAGCCGCTGAAAGATGCGATCTCCACCCCTTTGTCCGTATTGTCGAAGGACAATGCCTTACCATGGAAACCGTCCACCCAGATGGGAGTGTTGACGAATGCGCCACCGTTGTTGTTGCCGGATGAGTCGGCGACCGTTGTACCCGAACCTTCGTCGAACTCTAGCCAAGCAACCAAATTCCCCTCCTTGTGCACTGCCTCGGTTGTTAATGGCATACATACCATGGCAACTGCGAGCCAAACCGGGGCATGGAACAATTGATTCCAATGGTTTATAGAGAAACCAGGTATTCCGATACCATTATGGCAGCGGCACCCGTGAACGGGCAGCCTACCATCAAAAGCGGAGGATTTGTCAAAGTCGATGCTGGTGGAAAGCGGGTTTTTCGATAGTAGTATAGAATCAAGGAATGTTTTCACGGGTGCTCCAAGGCTTGGAAAAAGATCAATTAATCAGCGGAACCCCGCAGCCCCTCACGATTTACTTACGTGGGTACACGCAACGGGCAGCAAGAAGGATCGGCGCCGAGACAATCGAGTAATTCCAGCGGGTAAAAGCGTCAGGTCGTATAGGAAGTAGCAGGACGCTGGAATCGTTGTGCTTGGCAGGCAGGTCTATTCTGCCGCCAGATCTCCAGTGGATAATGTGTCAGGACAATAAAATGCAGCAGGACACTGGAGCACTTGGGTTTGCAATGCCAGGTCGTAACCCGGTTGTGCGTCTGTAATTTAGCGCAAGGAATTAAAATATTACAATAATTTTAAAAAAAAATACCTGTTGTGTCCATCGGCAGACTTCAAAG
>JAYPDO010000002.1:0-16218 GCA_038125285.1 Opitutia bacterium | reverse complement strand
CCGACATACACAACATTATCCTTGACTGAATATAAAAGCATTTTTTACAGCGGATCATTGGTGGGGCTCCCTTGGAAAAACCTGTAAATTCCCCTATTGAAACAAACATGAAATGCCCTTCCCCCCTAACGTATTTGTTACTCACCATGGGGGTCTATGGCTCCCCCCAAAGCCTCCTTGCCCAAGACCGGGCGGATCTGGAGATTGTATATCCCAGCAAGGATTTTGCGAAGTTGGACACGTTCGAGAGCCTGAACTTGGAGGACGCGGACAAGCTGTTTGGCAAAAAGGATTACAAGGGGGCTTTTGCGGCGTACAAGGCGTATTCGTTTGAGTTCACTAAGAGTGCTGCCCTTCCGTACGCACTTTTGCGGATGGGGCGGTGCCTGCAATTGGTCGAAAAGCGGAATGCGGCGATCAAGGCGTTCCAGGATGTGGTGGACTACTTTCCCGACGACGTTGTCTATGCGGCGGCCGCATTGTACTATGTCGGGGAATGCCACGGGCAAAACGGGGACGATGCGAAGAAGACTGCGACCTGGGCGAGGATGGTGAAAGATGATGATTATGTACAACAACCCCGCTCGGGGACGGCCTTGTCCTACCTTGGGACAACCATGGCCAAACTGGGGAAGTTCGACGAGGCGGCACAATACCAATGGCGCACGGCGGTGGCCTTCCGGAAGACCAATGAGAAGGCGGCGCAAGGGGCGCGTTCGGCGGTCTTGGAGCATTATTCGGTGAGGAACCCGGACCACTCGAAGTTGAAAGAGTTCTACGTGGAGGCAGGAGGTTGGGATGGCCGGGGGACCCAAACGGGGAACCCTCAGGAAGATGCCAGGTACTGGGAGTCCGCCATGGATACCGTACTCCGGGCCAAACTAGCCCCCGAGAAGAAAGAGTCCGTGAGCCGCTATTGGTCTATGCAGTTCGGATCATTGTTCCCGAAGAATGATGCTTTGCGGATCCGGCTGTTCGCCCTGCAATTGATCTTTGAGAAAGACCCGGAAGCCCATTCGGCCAAGTTAGCCAAGCAGTTGGAAGCCGGAGAAAAGAATTTGGCACGGGTGGGTACCTTTGCCAAGGCTATCGAGAGGGATGCCAAACGACAATTCGCCTTTGCCTCGGAACATGGGGGTCCATTGGTAGGGACTGCCAAACCGCAGGACTGGATTGCTCTTATCGCATCCATCGAGAACTCCGCCAAAGCCGCCTTTTTCGAGAAGCATCTTGCATCCCTCCACAGCGGGCTAGACCAGAAGGCCAAGTCCTACCTCATGAACGAACTCCGGCGCTACGGTATGCACCAGGAGGCCGCCATTGTCCTCCGGGGCGTCAGGACCAACGGCATGGACGACAAGGAACTTGCCGGGTTCGCAGCCTTTGCAGCCAATTACGTTACCGAGGAGGAGTTCCTCCAGTATGTTTCCCGGATGAAGGACAAGACAGCGGCAGCCAAAGCACGCTACGACTACTACAACGCCCGGAGCCACCGCAACCCGCCCCACATGGAAAAGGCCCTGGCCGAAATTGCCATCCTTGCAAAATCCCCACAGCATGCGACCCCCGACCTCACCTTCAGGATGGCCGAATTTTTGAGGGGCTTGGGGCAATTCGACGCCTCCATCAAGGCCTACCGTTCGGCAAACAAGCAGCCCGACTCGACTTGGGGAATCGTGGAATGCCTTGTGGGGATGAAGCAATATCCTAACGCCATCAAAACCGTCAAGGATCTGGAAGCCCTCGGAGGTCCCGTCGCTTCCCGCGCCAGCCTCAAGGCGGCTAACATCTACAAAGTGGCCGGGGACAAGGGCAAGGAAGTCGCACAACTCCGGTCCGTCCTCAAACGCTACCCTAAAAGTGGCGAATCCAGCGAAGCCCACAATCGTCTCGAAGCCTACGGTGTCGCCCTCGTCGGGGGCGAGGCTGAAGCTGAGGAGTAAAATTACAATTGATAAGACCGATACGTCTGATCCGTCCTATGCGACCGATCATCTAAAAATGAAAAAGAACCAACTCCTCCCACTACTCGTTGCCTTAATGGTCATTCCCTCCTGGGTCACAGCCCAAGATGCCAACAGCCCGCAAAGGTCTCGGGTTTCGGCTGACATCGACCGCCGGGCCAAGCACCTTTACGACAAGGCCATCGAGCTGATGGAGTACAAGCAGTACGAGCGCGGCTTGGAGATGCTCAATAGCGTCGTCCGGGACAACCAGGGCACGATGCTCGCCCACATGGCGCACATGGCCATCGGAAAGCACTACCTTGACCAGCGTAAGCACAAAGAGTCCCTCAGCCATTTCATGCTCCTCACCCGTTTGCTCGCGCCAGTCCCAGGCGAAACCCAGGCACAGGAGGAGATCGACCTATACAACGAAGCCCTTTTCCAAGCCGGCCTCGCCAATTACCAGTCCGGGCAATATTCCGCGGGGTTCCCGCTCTTCCGAAGGCTGACCGAAGTGGCCGGAAAGACGAAATGGGCGAACATGGCCTACTTCTACATCGGCATGAGCCACTACAACCTCAAGAACTGGAACAAGGCCATCGACTCCCTCTCCCTGGTCGGCACGGAGGTCAGCGACGAAGGCACGGAAACGACAGCAGAAGGCGAGGACTTGGGGCGCATCGAAATCGGCCAGCGTTTCTATGCCAAGATCGAGGATGCCGACGTCCCCATCATGCGGAAACTCGGCCAACCCGTGAGGGCAATCGTCAAAGTTTCCAGCGGCGACGAGGAAACCATAACCGGCGCCCCAATACCAGGGAAGAAAAATGAAATGCTCGCATCAGCCCCCACAGAACTAGGCGCACCCGTCCCAAATGACGGCAAGGTGCAAATGATAGGCGGCGACATCCTCACCGTCACATACATTGACGATAGCACGCTAGACGGAGAAAAAGGCGTTTCCCGGAGCGGGAAAGTGCGTGCGGTCAGCACCGGCACGGTCGGTTTCTACCTCGGCGACTATTCCACCCCGGCCTACATCGCCTACCCAGGGCAACCCCAAGTCCTCATGCTCCGGGATGCCGACCTCGACAAGACCCCACAGGCCGAGACCGTCACCCTTACCGTTTCGGCCCGTTACAAAGTCGAGGCCAAGGAAGCCGCCGAGTCCGACGACCTGCTCGACATATTTGCGCTTGAGGACGAGAAGGAGGATGCATGGAAAGAACGCGACAGCATCACCATCACCCTCGAAGAACGCCTCCAACCGGACTCTACCGCCACAGACATCCGCTCCGGGATCTTCGCAGGCAAGATCCAGCTAGCACCGATTGGGGAAGGAGTCGAACCGAGATCGGACGACGATGTCCTGCACACTGACGAACTCGACGAACTCCTCGTCACCTACACCGACGAAGTCCACCTCTACGGCGACAGTCCCCGGACAAGCGATGCCAAGATCAAGGTATCCGGCTCGGTCAACTCCGGGGTCACTGCCGACCAGTACGTCGTCTTCGAGGAGCTTCTCAAGGCGCGTAAGGGTTCCGTCGAAGCCGAGGCCTTGGCCGGCCTTGGGGAAATCTACAAGGACATGGGCCTCGACCAGCGTGCCACCCTCCGCGCTAAAGAAGCCCTCGGCAAAGTCGACCCCATCATCATCAACCGCAAAAAGCTCCCCAGCGACATCGTGGAAAACGCCTTCCGCCTGAAATGGGAGAGCGAGCTGATCAAGGACGACTTTGCCGCCGCCACTGCCACTTGCCTTGCCTTCAACCGCCTTTACCCAGAGTCCGTCCTCGCAGACCAAGCGCTCATGACGTTGGGGCGCAGCCTCGTCGACCGCGGGGATTTCGAACAAGCCGTCAGCGTTTATGGCCGTGTCCTCCAACTCGAAAACCCCATCTCCGGAGCCGAAGCCCAGTTCCGCATCGGGGAAGCCTTGCAAAGGCAGGCCGTGGAGAAAATTGAGGCAGAGGACGCCCACAACAGCAAATGGGGCAAAGCCGGCCTCTCCAAAGCCACCGCGCTTCAGAACGCCATGGGGGCGGCCATCGCCGCCTACCGCAAAACTTACCAAAACTACCCCGAAAGTTCCTTCGCTGCCGAGGCACTTAGCCGAGTCGTACGCCACTATGTCGACACCGAGGCCTTCGCCCAAGCCGCCGATCTCCTCGAAAGCGTTTTCAACGAGTACCCGGACGCCGCTTTCCTCGACGAAATGCTCATGCTCTGGGCCAAGGTCGCCTACCGCATGGGCGACAATGCCATGGCACAGTCCAAGCTCCGCCAACTCATCTTCGACTACCCCACCAGCAAACAAGCCGACGAGGCAAGGAAGATGCTGGCCGGGCTGGAATCGGAATCCTAATCCACTCGAATTGGAGGAACCACGAATGGACACGAATGGACACGAATTAGGGGTAAAATGTACGCAGAAGCGTGAGCTCCAACCAAAACCATTCAGTTGGATCGACAGAGCCTTCAAGACCATTCGTGTTTATTCGTTTCCATTTGTGGTTCTATTAGCCAGTTCTGCCGACGCCCAAACCTTCCAGCAGCTCCGCAACACCATCTCGGCCTCCCCTGCCACCCAACCGGAGGAGACTATCTTGCAATTCCTAGACATGGGTTTGGAGGAGGGCAAGCCGACACAGGCGATCATGGAGACAGAGAAATGGTTGCGCCAGAACTTGCCAAAAAACGGGCTGCTGCTTTACAAAGCAGCCCGGGCGGCGGAGTTGAGCGGGGATTGGAAGAGTGCGGTGGCCTACTACCAGCAGTATTTGGAGAAGGCAGACCTCGAATCCGACACCGCAGACGAAGCGGTCTATGTGGTCTACTCGATCTTGATCGACCAGCTCAAGGATATCACTGCGGCCTACACCTTCAGCCGCAACGAGGGAGACCGGGTTATTGTCTGCACACGGGCCAGGCAGTTCGACAAGTGGTTTCTCGACGAAGCCGTGAAAAGGCAAGATGCCGTGGCCGTGGCAAACCGTCTCCGCGCTTGCATTGAGGCCGGGTTCCCTACTGCCCTCATGACTGTTTATTATGACGACTACTTCCGGTGGCTCCTGTCCGAAGTGGACGGCTACATCGACCGCGGCCGCCAGGTAGAGGTTTCGGGCGAACTGGTCGAAGCATACAAGAAGCTGGCCGGGGTTTTGAAGTTTTCCAAGGAGATGGCCTTGCGCTTGGACTGGGCGGTCTCCGTCCGGGCTTACAACCTTGCCAAGTCCGATGACAAGGATGTGCAACCCCCGCTGGCTGAGGCAAAAGCCCTGCTGGAAGCCTACCCGCATCTCGCCCGATGGGTCCAGGCGGGCTGGGCAGGTGGTGGCCATGGCCCATACTACCGCAAAGACCCAAAAAAGTTCTGGCCTCACAAGTTGGAGGCAAAAATGACCCCCATTATCGAGGCGGCGGCCAAGCTGGACCCGATGGAGCGGATCGCCCTCTTGAAATCATGGGAAAACGGGTACGATGCCAACCGGGATGTGAAGCCCTTGCAGACAAAGGTGGTCAAAGATTATTTGGCGGCCAACCCGACCCTGACCGAGGGAAAGACCAGCCTGCTCATGCTGGAGAGGGAGTGGAACCAATACACTCCGGAAGAAGCGGCGGAACTGGCGCCAACCCTTGTGCAGAACCGTCATCCGGAAGCCGCCTACATCCGCTCGATTGCATCAGGCGGGAAGGAAAAGAATCTCGAAAAGATGATCGACGCCCTTCTCACCACGGAGGCATGGCGGTTGGGACACGGGGAATTGGATGGCCGGTATGCGGACCAACTCTGGCATTACGCGGGCAAGCCGGACGGGAGCCAGAAGCGCGATCTCGAAATCAAGCGTTCCAAGGCGGTTGCCGAACAAACCCGCAAACTGGATGTGAAGAAGGAAGCCCCCCAAGCTGAAAGGCTCCAAGTGCTAGGCAACCTCTGGACGGACTACCGTTCCCAGCAACCCAAGGTTCCGGGCGTGTTTGAGCGGATGACCAAAGTCCTCCAGTTCACGCCGGAAGCCATCCCAGGCTTGCTTGCAGACCAGAGCCCTGAATCCCAACTCCTTGCCAAGAACGCCATCACCTCCGGGATGCAGGGGGCAGCGCCTGTTTGGGAGGCTTTGGAAAGCACGAACAAGGTGGACGTAAACACCTATTCCCCCGGCATCCTCTACTTGGCCAATCGCCACCGAGGCTTGGAGGACATGAAGAAGCGCTACCCCCTCAAGGCTCAGGCACACCCGCTGGAACCTGCCCTCTTCAAGGCCATCTCCGACGGCCTGAAGCAGAACAAGGTGGAGGCGTGGAAAGTGATGGCTTGGATCAACATGCAGTACCCGGAGGACAATGGGAAACAGGTCGAACTGATGAAAAAACTTTTTGCCTCTGCGGCTTGGAAAGACATGCCGTTTGAAGTGCATTATGGGGCGCGGAAATGGTTCAAGAAGGCCGCGATGACGGAGACCGAACAAGCCCAACTCGATGCCGCTGCCCCGAAGTTGGTATTCAAGGAAATCGCAGCCCTGACGAAGGACTCGGACATTGATGAAACTGTCAAGGCTCTTGAAGCCGCTCTCAAGGGATTGCGCGACGCCCCGGCCAAGACCGAGGTGGCCGGGTTGGACCAACTGGCCACCGTTCCCGAAGAGGTCTTTACCGACCCCAAGGTGATGGAGCTGGTCCTCAAGGTCATCGACCACCGCCCAGGCCCGGGGACAAACGGGGTCTTCCTCAAGCGTGTCTACTCTGTGGTGCAGAATACGAAGGACACCCACCAAATCCAGCGCACCGCCAGTTATCTTTGGCCTTACATCGCCGGTGTGGAACCCCGTTCCCTTTACGAACCGATGAAGAAGTTCACCGCCGCCCTGATCGACTCCGACCCGGAAGCCGCCAGCACCTTGGCGCGGGGAGGCCTACGGGCAATGACCTCTGTGCGTAGCAGCTACGGTTTCGATCCAAGGCAGCATGTGGGGGAGATGCAGACCTTGGTCGGCCAAGTGGCGGTGAAATTGGGGCTGGTCGTCATGCCAGTCCCCAAGAACCATCCGGCCTACGCCATCTACCTTTCCCAAGGCGAATGGATCAAGGGCAACGAAGACAGCGCGGGCAACTTGCTGGACGAACACGCCGAACAGCTCCTCGAAGTCTACCGCAAACTCTCCCAGCCCTTCCTCCTCTGGGCCTTGCAACGCGCCATTTACAGCCGTGACGAGGCGCGGCAGGAGGGCTTGGTCAAGGCATTACTGGAATGGATGAAGGAAGAAGGTTCGCCGTTTACGACCGAAGAGAAGATCAAGGTCGAGATTGCCTACGGGGACATCGCCATGCAGCGCAACCAGATCCGGGAAGCCCTCGAAATCTTCTCCCGCACCCGCAAGAAGGAGGCCTACCAGAAGACCCTCACCGTCCACGACGCCACGCTGCGGGAAGTCCGGGCCAAACGGATTGCCAAGAACTTTGAAGGTGCCCTCCAGACCCTCGCCGAGCTGGAATTCGAGCGCATCCCGGAAATTTGGACCAAGCTGCGCTACGCCCGCGCGGAGGTATATTTTGACATGGAGGAGTTTGACGACGCAGCGGAGGACATCGACGACATCCTCGCCCGTGACCCCTACCACGCCGACGCCAAGATCATGCTTGGCAAAGTGCAGTTGAAGCGGGAAAAGCTCATGGAGGCGACGGAGGTTGAGCTGGGCTCGGCGATGGCGCAGAAGTCCCTCGTGCCGGGCGAGAAGCTGAAGGTCACCCTGACCGACCCGACCCTCGATGTCAGTGGTGCGGGCAGTGAGATCGAAGTCGTGGTCTGGGCGGATTCCGGGGACAAGGAGCAGTTTTTCCTCCGCCGATTCGGGGATGAGAAGACCAAGTTCCGGGGCGAGTTGACCACCGGACTCGGCAAGCCTTCACCGGACGACGGCATCCTGCAAGTCATCGGCGACGACAAGGTTTACTACGCCTACTCCGAGCGCTTCCGGGAAAAGATGAACGGGCTCGAAGAAAAGAAAGGCGGCCCGATCACCGTGGCCTCCGACGCCTTGCTCATGGCCTCCGCCCGGAAGCTGTTGACCGAAGCCGAGCAACGGGTGGCGGATATGGAGAGACTGCTGGAAGAAGTGAAAGGCAGCAAGGCGGCGGCAAAGAAGATGATGGCGGCCAAGAATTTGGATTCCGAAGACCGGGGCGACACGGGGCTGGATTTTGAGGCCGACATCCAGTCCATCGCCAAACCCGGCAACCCCATCCACGTCCGCGTCATTGACCCGGACAGGAGCCGGACGGACGGAATTGACGAGTTGATGGTCAGCGTGGCCAGTTCAAGCGGCGACTCGGTCTCCCGTATCATTTTGAAGGAAACGGGCACACACACAGGCTGGTTCGAAGGCAGCGTCCCGACCTCCGAGGCTCAGGCCATGGCGATGGCCAGCACCTCCGAAGCAGGCCGCAACCCGAACATGGTCATCAGCCCGAAAGGCGATTACCCGGCTTGGCGACCGGAGACGGAAAAGGGCAAGCACCCGGTTTTCACCGTCGACCTCAATGACAATGTCGACCTCGGCAAGCTGACCGTCACGGCCAAGGAAACCGGGGCGAAGTTGACCAAATTCGTCCTGCAAACAGGCATGAATTCAAGGGAAATGCATTCCGTGGCGGTCTACCCGAAAGACCAGTTGACCCTCGAAAAGCCGTGGCACCCGAGCGTCACGGTGATGAACGACACCGACCAATTCCATGCACGCCATGACCGCACGGTCTATGACCTCAGCGACATTTCATACCACATCGAATGGGGCTGGATGAGCCAACAGTGGGCGGCGGGCATCGCCGGGAATGTCGCCGGGCCTTCCCAAGCCTTGAACCCGGAGCTTCCCGGGAAGGTGAAATGGCAGAGGCACGAGCGCCACCACAATGCCCATGTCATCTACCGTTTCCGAGGTTATTTCTATGAACCGGTCAATACGACCCGCCGTTTCAAGGTGGTGCTCGGCAAATTTGAAATCCCCAAGGACACGCACCCCTCCGTAGCGCATCCCCCGGAGTTCCTGCTCGCGGTCAATGGCCGCCCGATTACGAGCAAGGAGAAGAAGGACCAGCTGGAAGGGGCAATCAATGTCCGGGCTGGCATCAACCGCTTTGAAATCTGGGCAACCGGCTGGGACAACACCATCGGTTTCGGCCGGACGGTGAAGTTGCTGGCCAACCTCGAAGACCCTGACAAACTCACCGACTGCCCCGACAGTTTCTTTGACCCCGAGTCCTTCCCTCCCGGAATCCTGACCCACCGCAATAGCCGGACGGCCATCACTGCCAACGACGACGGCACCACCTTCACAGTGGACTTTCCGGAAGGCTCGAAGTCGCGCTTGCTCCGACTCCACATCATCGGGAACGAAGGCGCAGTGCCGGCCATCAACCGGATTGCCCTTACCGATGCAGAGGGCGGGCAAGTCCTGCCGGTAAAGGAAGACTACGCCGGGTTGCTCAAGAACGACACCCTAGAAATCCTCGCGGACGACCGCGTATCCGTCCGTTACGTGGACGACCGATTTGTGACCAAGTCGAAGGAGAAGCTCGAGCGTTTCCTCGATGTCCGCTTCACCAATGCCCGGGTCGAGTTCGCCGACATGGAACCCCGCTGGGATGGCCGGAAGGGGGAGATGGCGCCCTTCTACGAAAAGCTGCTCCGCTTCCCCTACGGCGATGCCCTGACCCTCGCCGCGCATGACGCGGACATGGACAGCACCGTCGAGCCCGACACCGTCAACGTCCGCATCCAAGTCGGAAAGGGTGAGGTGAAAGAGTACCAAGCGACGGAAACGGAGGACTCCACCGGAGTGTTCAAATTGGTCGTGACCCCGGTGAAGCCCGGCACGGAAGTACAGCGGGATTGGGTCAACCCCATCGAAGTGCCTGCCGGCGAGACGATTTATGCCACCTACCGAGACGAGGAGACGACCCAACCCGGAGTCGCCGCCGACCGGATTGGAATGATTACCCACGCCGCTTTCCAAGAACCTGTCATCGGCATCGGCCATCTGGAAAAAGTGGAGTTCCACGAAGACAATATATGGCTGGTCGAAAGCCGGGTCATCTGCACGGACGCGAAACCAGAGGGAGGTTTCCAAGTGCTCCACGGGCAAATCGCCAACTTTGAAGTGACCGCCCCGCATCTCGCCTTGCGTCGTTCGGACACACTCCGCGTCTTCCTCCAGACCGATTCCGGACGGAAAGCTGCCGGGGGAACGGGCGGGGAAGGTTTCAACATCCATGCCCCCGGCACCATCGCAGTTTCCGGCGGCCTCGCATCCGGTGGCATCGACATGCGGGGCAACCATCCCTCTATCATGGAAACCCGCCGACGCCTCAGCAAAAACTACAAAGGCGGCAAGGTCTGGCCGGGGATTGACGAGCGGAACATTTCCACTTTCCGTTTCTCCGTCCCGCTGGTAGCAGGCATCCTTCCCGACCATGGCTACCTCACCGACGAGCAGAAGGAGGCACGCGCCAAGGAGGCCGCCAAATCCCGCTTTGACGGGATGGGGGAAACGGAAATCGAGGGCTTGGTAGTAAAGCCCGGCGAATCCATCCACCTCGGGCTCCCCTACAAGGATGCAGACGGAAATGAGAAATGGCTGACCGCTTCCGCCAAGGTCACCACCCACCCCATATTTAAAATCGCCGACGAGAAATTCCAAAAACCCGTCACCACCGCCTACGCCGGGGAAACCCTTTACCTTTACGTTTCCGACCTCGGTGCCGACCTAACGGACGCGGCGGACAGCCTCACCCTCCTGCTCCAAGCCAAGTCCGGCTCCAAAGGCCGCGTCACCCTCCATGAAACGGAACCGCACAGTGGGGAGTTCACCGGTACCTATTCCCTCAGCTATGCCCAACAACCGGGCGTCCTCCCGGAAGGCCATGACATCAAGCTCCAAGGGTTCCCCATCGTCTACGGCGACACCGTCGGGGCAAGGTACACCGATGCGAACGGGATCAAGACACCCATCCGTTTCGTTACCATCAGCAAAGGTGCGGACGGCAAGATTGCGCCGTTTTCCAAAAGGTACGACGACCCGGAAGTCGCCGTCCGCACACAGTTCTCCCTCGCGGAAGCCTACCTCGAAATGGCAAAGCGTCACCGCAAGCTCGGGGAAGTGGATTTGGCCAACCAAGAATTTGCCGCCGCCAAGCAACTCCTCACCAGCTCACTCGACCAGTTCCATGACCCGGAAACCCGTTCCCACGCCGAGTACCTCCTTGGCAACCTGACCCTCGAAGAAGCCCTCGCCTCGACGGATGAGGAAACCAAGGACACCCGTTTCCGCGCCGCCCTTGCGCGTTTCATGAATGTGACCGGCACCTACCCGGACACCCTCCATGCCTCCAAGGCCCAGTTCAAAGTCGCCACCATTTACGAAGCCCTCAATGAGCCCGACATCGCCGCACAGGAATACGTCAAACTCGCCTACAAACACCCGGACTCCGAATTCCTCGCAACCTCCATGGCACGCCTCGGCACCCACTTCCTCAAGAAAGCCGCCGCCTACGAAGCCAAGGCCAAGCCCCTCTTGGCAGAAGGGGAAGCGGGCAACAAGGATGCCGCCTTCGAAGGAGCCGCCATGGAAAAGATGGCCCAACGCGAATACTTCAAAACCGCCAAAATCTTCGAACGCCTCCGCGAACGTTTCCCCGACAATGCCCTCGCCGGACAATCCGGCCTCCGCAGCGGACAAGCTTACATGCGTGCCGGCAAGACCAAGGAAGCCCTCGACGCCTTCCTTGCCGTGACCAACCAAGAGGGATTCGACAAGGAAGTCCGCTCCGCCTCCATGTACTGGGCCGGCATGTGTTACCAAAACCTCCGCAACACCATGTCCGCCTACTCCATCTACAAACGCCTCACCTACGACTTCCCCGAAACCGACTGGGCCAAATACGCCCGCGGCCAGCTCTCCCAGCCCGGAATGCTCAACCTCGAAAAGAACCTCGAAATCGAGAGGCTCCAAGCGGAGATCCAGAAGTGAGGAGTGGGAAGAATGACGAAACCCCCAAAGACCCAATGACGAAGGAAGCCCGAATGACAGAAGCACCAAAATCTGTAGCGGAAATTGAGAAAAGTTCCGACTTCCGACGCCCGAAGCCCCCTTGGGTATTTGGGTACTTGGGTATTTCGTCATTTCTTTGGGTGTTTGGGTACTTGGGTATTTCGTCATTCACACTCGCCTCCCCTCTCGACGACCGCATCGACGCATTCAAGAAAGCTCCCGAGCAGACCGAGGCCGCTGTTGTCGAGATTCTCCAAACTGGGATTGGTGAGCATCGCTCGGCCAAGGCTTTCGCCTCCGTCCAAGGTTGGTTAAATGCGAACCCGGCTGAGTCGCAGGAGCTGTTGTTCCATGCGGCGGCAGCTGCGGAGTATGCGGGGGAATGGAATATCGCGGTCAGCTTTTACCGGAAGTTTCTCAAGATCAAGTCGCCGAATGCGGGCTGGGCTGCCTACGCAGTCCCTTCGGTTTACCGGCTCTTGATCAACCATTTGGAGGATACGGATGCCGCTTACATCTTCATGCGGGAAGACGGGGCGAACTTGAGGAAATTCGGCCGTGCGAGGCAGTATGACCGATGGTTCTTTGCCGAGGCGAAGCGCAGGAAGGATGTCGGGGCGATGGCTCAATGGCTCACGCAAATCCTGAATAGTGCCGCCCCGGAAGACCGATTCCAGCTCCATGAACAGCATTTGGAAGCCCTCCTCCGGGAATTGGAAACCTACAACTACAACAACGAAGACTTGCTCAAAGCCCTGGAAGGTTTGGCCAAAGCCACGAATACACCGGCCACAGCCAAGGCGCGTCTGGATTGGGTGGTGGCGATTGTCCCGGCCATCCCACGGATGATCGAGAATTTCGAGACGAAGAAGGCCACCGCGGATTCGATGTTGGATAAGCCCCTCAAAGCCGGTGAGGCACTCGTCAAAGCCCTCCCCTTTGAGGGCTCAATCCTCACGGCGAACGGTTGGATGCACTACGGACCGGGACACAGCCCGAACGTGACGGAGTTCCTCAAGCCGAAACGGGAAGCCAAAGCCGCCCCAATCCTCAAAGCCCTCTCCCTAATGACGCCGGAGCAAGCCCAAACGGTACTGAGCCACCAGGTCGCCGCCTCAAGGGGCAGGTCGATCAAGGACTATTTGTTCACCATCGAGGAACTCCGGGACCTTGTCCCTCAACTCTCGGCGGTCTTCAACTCCCTGAATGCCCCAGACATCCGGTTCTTTGACAAGACCCTCACCGTCGAGGCAGCCCAGGCCATGGCTCCGCATTTTGCCAGGAACCCCCACTTGGATGCCGCCATGGTCCGGGCATGGGCCAAGCCGGAGCGCAGGGTTAGTGTGGCAGCCGACCAGATGATGGAGACGGAGTTGTGGAGGTTTACCGAGATCAAGCCAGTCGCCCACAGCCTTAATCAAAGCGGCATGTTTGAAAGGGACGTGGACTACAATGTCCCTATTGACAAGTACGCCAAGATGGACGCCCGCTTCCAGCAGTTGAAAAAGCAAGTCTCCAAAGAGGCAAACCAGCTGGAGCGGGCCGGCGCCTTCAAGACCATCATGGAAGGCTTGCTCAGCCCCGAACCTCAAACCCCCGGCATGCTCCCCCTTTGGGAAGAACTCTTTGCCAACGCCCCCGACGCAGACAAGGTACTGATGCTGGAATCGCTCGCCTACAACATGGAGGGCGACCGCAAATATCTGTTCCGCCGCGCACTGGACAAATCCACCTTCGGAAAAGGCAACGGCCGCATGCCATGGAGGCCGGTGTTGACCAACAACCACTTCCGTTACCACCACAAGGACACCCTCAAAAATGCAGGCAGGTTAGTCCAATACTACCAGACCCTAATCGAGGCTCAGGCCAAGGCCGGGAATATTGATGAAACCATTTTCGGTGCCTGGCTCCACTCGATGGATCGAAATGACCCCGCAACCCGAAAACTGATCCGGCAACTCTCCGGCTCACAAGCCTATGCCGGCCTCCCATATGTATTCCACAAGGTTGCGGCGGACGAAGAGCACTTCGGCCACATCGCCATGACCCCGGAACAGGCGATGAACAGCCCGGAGCACCTCAGCCAGGAACTCACCGCCCTTGGAAAAGACTCAACCCCCGCCCAAGTGGAAGCAGCCTTCAAGACGGTCATGGCGAAGATTGCCAATGCCCCAATCCCGGTCGCCCCCGTCGGGCTCCAAAAAGTGGCAGACCTCAAAAATTGGAACGATGAAACCCGCAAATTCGCCTACAGCCTGTTCGGGGAGAATGCCCCCATCGGCGAGTATCCGGCCCAGCAAGGCTATGAACCCATCATCCTCCGGCTCACAAAAGAAGCCCTTGACAGCAAAAAATACGGCGCATTGGAACCCTATTCTGCAGCACTCTGGAAAGCTGCCATCTACACAGATGACGGCAGATATTATCGAGGAGCCAATGCCCTCGCTACCTTTGCAGAACATGCCCTGGAAGCCGGTTCCCCCTCCATCGCCGTCTCCTTTTCAAGAGCGGCAACCAAAGGCCCGATAGAGAAAGCGGTCTTTTCCCGGAACGATTATAACGCCCCCCAGGCTGGGGAAAAAATCCTAGGGATATCCGGCAAGGCGGCCTTGGCCATCGGCGCGGTGGAAATCCCTGTTGACGAAACCGACCCGTCCTACCCGATCTACAAATCCAATGCCGAGTACGTCATGGGCAACCTCGACACAGCCTGGGATCTCTACGAGAAAAACACCCGTGCCTTGGACAGCGAGGTGTTGCGGAAACTGGCCGTGGAATACGCCTTCTGGTTGCTCAATGAAAACATAACCCGGAATGAGCCCAAGCGCTCGGAGAACTTGATCAAGGAGCTGACCATCTGGTCCCGCCAAGTCGCCGGGAGTTTCAGCCCGGAGCAGGAGGCCCAGCTGAAAATCGCCTACGCAGACCTCGCCTTCCTCAAGGGCGCGCTGCCCACTTCCCGCGCTTGGTACCGCAAGGTCGCGGATGCGGCGGAGTACCGGGGTTCGGAGGTGCATTTCCTCGCCGCATTAGGTTCGGTCAAGGTGGACCGGGTTACCAAAAACTTCTCCGCCGCCATGACCGAACTGGAGAAGTTGGCCATGCTCAAGAACCCCGCCTTCAACCGCCGCATCCACTACTCCCGTGCCGAAGTCCACATGGACCAGGAAAACTTCAAGGAAGCGCTGGACGAGGTGACCTCCGTCCTCCGCCAGGAACCCAAACATCCGGACGCCCTCATCCTCAGAGGCAAGATCCAGAACCACATGCGCAAACTGGTCGAGGCCAGCGAGATCGCCCTCGGGCCGTCCCAGGCGGACACCATCATTGTACCAGGCGAGATCTTGAAGGTGAACCTGCGTGACCCGACCTTGAGTGTCTCCGGGGTTGGTGCGGACATCGAAGTGGAGATCTGGGCGAAGTCAGGAGACCGCGAGCGCGTAATGCTTTACCAACTCGGGGACAGCAAGGAGAACTTCCGTGCGGAAGTCGCAACCACCCTCGGCCCCCCTGTCCCCAATGACAAGACCCTCCAAATCCTCGGCGAAGACGAGATTCGTTTTGGCTACTCCCAACGCTTCCGGGCGAAGATGAAGGACTTGCCTCCCGACCCGGACATAGCGATCAGCGTGGCCTCGGACGCGCAACTAGCCTTGACCGCCGGGGCTTTCCCGCCAAGGGAAGGCGAACGGCGCCTCGACATCGAGGAACTAGGCCTTTCCACTGCACAAGCCGCCTTGGGGACACGGGCAGTTCGCCCGGGAAACCCGGTTTACCTCAGGGTCATCGATGCCGACGCCAGCAAAACCCCTGCGATCGACCAACTTTACCTGACCCTCCAGACCTCCAGCGGTGACGAAATCCGCAAGCTCGCCGTCCAAGAAACCGCACCTTTCAGCGGGGAGTTCGAAGTGGTCATCCCGACCGCAGGTGCCCAGGCCATCGCCTTCGCCTCCGAAAGCGCGCCGGGACGGGACCCGAACATGGCGGTCAGCGCCCATGATTATCCCGGCTGGCAAGGCAAGGTCGGGGACAAGGGTACGGCACGGACCTTCGGAGTCGACCTAAACGACAACGTGGCCGCAGCCAGGATGACCGTCCAGATGGAAGAGACCCAGGCTTTGACCCATTTCGTCCTCCAAACCTCGATGAACGGCAAGGAATGGACGACCCGCGCCCGTTATCCGGAAGACACCGCCCCTTGGGATGGCCGCCCGGTCGTCACC
>JAYPDO010000001.1:70645-73036 GCA_038125285.1 Opitutia bacterium | reverse complement strand
ACTGGAAGGAGCCGCCGGGCATGTGCGTAGCCATGCACGGGGTGCGACTGAAGGGAACGAGCGTGCGCGGGCTTTATTTACCAAAGGCAGGGAGTGTGGCATGAAAAATGCTTTTGTTTCATGTCCAAACATAAGTTTTTTACGGTTCCTGCGGAGGGTGACGCGAGGTTGGAAAGTGCTTTTGATGGAGGCGCAGGGTATCAAATGGTCTTGCCGGCAGGTTCGAGTATGTAGCCGAGGCTTTCTTTGAGTCCGCCATCGCGGGCGCGATATTTCCAGATGGTGGCAAAGCGTTTGGCGAGCTGTTTGCGTTCTTCCACGAGCTTGGGGACTTGGCCGGTTTCGAGGAAGGTTTGGGCGCGTTGTAGGCCGAGGAGGCCGAGGTCGATGCCCATTTCGAGTTCTTGTCGGAGCCATTCGCCGTCCGAGCAGGCGGGGGTGGCTTCGGGTAGCCAGGAGCGGGTTTCTTCCAGGTGTTTGGCTGCGCGCTTTAGGAACTTTGCGTCGAGGTCGCCGAGGGTTTTAGCGAGTTTGTCTTTGGTGCCGAAGAGGAAGTGGAAGGTGGGGCTGCAATTGACGAGCTGCTTTTCCATCAGCACATCGGCGTTGCCCATGGAGAAGATGGCTTTGGTGAGCTTTCCGGTCGGGTCGCGGTAGCGGATGCGGTCGATGGCGTCGGGGATGTGTGTGGCGGAGGTGCGGGTGTGGTTCCAGGCGACTTGGGCGTGGTAGAAAAGGGCGGGGTAGAGGAGTGGCCAGGGTTGGTGGTTCCCGTTGTCCCCCCAGGAGGTGAGGAGGCTGCCTTTGGCGTTGTGGCGGACGGCGTTCTCGATGGCGGAGTGGATATTTTCCAGGGCATTGGAGAGGCGGCCGTTGAAGGAGTTCCAGGTGGAAGTCCCAGGGGCGACGAGGTAGTCGTAACCGGCTTTGTCCACAATGTGGCATTGTTCGTCGAAGGGGTGGTCGGCTTCGTAGCCCCAGATGACGGGCATCACGTCTTCCGGGAGATCGGGCACGAGTTCGGGCTTTTCCAGGATGATGTCGCTCCAGAACATCATCTTGCGTCCTTGTTCCTTCACTAAGCCATGGATGGCCTTGAGGTGGTTGATGTAGACGTTGTGCTTCCCGAATTGCTTGACCAGGTTTTGGCTCCAGCCTTGGCCGAGTTCCCAGGGTTCGTCCAGGCCGACGTTGAAGTGTTGGCTGGTGAAGTTTTCCAGGAATTCGGCGTGGAGGGGGCGGAGGAAGTCGATCGAGGCTTTGTCGGGGACGAGCGTGCCCCCATGGTCACGGATGATGAGGGGCTCTTCCCTGCGGAAGCCGTCCGGGCATTCGGCGAGGTGTTTGTAGGGCTTGTGGCGGAGCCAGCGCTCGAAGTGGCCAAAGGAGTTGAAGTTGGGGACAAGTTCGATGCCGCGCTCCTGGCAAAGTTCGTCGAGCTTCTGGATTTCGTCCGGGGTGAAGGGGGAGGCGTCTTGCCAGACGATGTCGTGCCCGGTGAAGGCGAAAGTGTGCTCGATGTAGAGCTGGAGCTGGTTGTAACGGAGCTTGCCCAGGAGGTCGACCAAGGCGTTGAGGGAATGGACGGTGGGGACTTTACAGCGGCTGCAATCGAGCATGAAGCCCCGGACGGCGAGGCTGGGCTCGTCCTGGATTTTGCAACAGGGGATGTGGCCGGTGGGGAATTGCTGGAGGAGTTGGTCCAGGACTTGTTGGGCGTAAATGATGCCTTGGTCGTCCCCGGTGATGCGGATGTTGTGCTTTTTGATTTCGAGGGTGAACCCTTCTTTGGGGAGGGAGGCCGTCCGCTCGATCCGGGGTGAAATTTCGCCTTGGGGTTCGTGTTCGCCCCCGGTTGGTTCGAGGTGCCGGGGTGGGGGGAAGATGTCGAGCATGGCTATGTGCTTCGCTTGGGAAACAAAACCCCGCAACCCCAGGTCAGCAGGGCGGTCACCGGCCAGGCCCAGGCAGAGTGGATGGTGGGGTCGAGCTTGTTTTCCAGGGTCGCCTCCAGGGGGGTGTATGTAGCGATTGTGGCAGGGGTGAGAATGTCAAAATTGACCAGGATGGTCCATAGGTCGGCACGGATCCAAAGCACAAGGAGGAAGGAAAGGATAAAACCGAGGACCAGGCCTTTGGGGGAGGATTTGCCATGGAGTGCGGCCAGGAACATGCCCAGTAGCGGCCCGGTGGTGTAGGAGATCATCCCGAAGGCGAGGACGACCATGTTCACATTTCCCCGGAGGCTGTCCAGGAAGATGGCGAAGGCCGAGAGGCCGATGCCCCACATCACCACGAGGATGCGGGATAGCCGGAGGAGGGAGGCGCGGTTGGCTTCGTCATGGAGGGTTTCCTTGGACTTGATGAGGGAGAGGGTGGTCTGGGAAAGGG
>JAYPDO010000001.1:0-70635 GCA_038125285.1 Opitutia bacterium | reverse complement strand
TGGAGTCGAGGCTGGAAATGGCTGCGGCGAAGATCCCTGCCAGGATGAGGCCGCGGAGGCCGGTTGGCAGGGTGGTGGTGATCCAGATGGGGTAGATGGTGTTGGTGTCGGCGAATTCTGCGGCGATGGCCGGGGAAGGCGGGTGTTGTTGGTACCAAGTGTACAAGCCCGCCCCGACTACGAGCATCAGGAGGGTGACGAGGATGGCCGTGGAGCTGGCGAGGATGGCCTTGCGGGCGTCTTCCTGGTTTTTACAACAGAACATGCGTTGGGCGTTGAGCTGGTCCACCCCGAAGGCGCTGAGGTTCTGGAAGGGGACGGCAATGATGGCGACCCAGAGCGTGAAGCCGACCGCAGGATCCGTGGTGAGGTCGATCAGTTTGAACTTTTCCGCTTGTGAGGCGGTATCCACGAGGGCACCCCAGCCTCCGTCCAACTTCGATACAATCCAGCCGAGGGTGAGGAATGCGCCCGCGATGAAGAGGGCGAACTGCATGACGTCCGTCCAGATGACGGTTTGCATCCCGCCCATGAGGGTCCAGAGGATGGCGAAGGCACCGATGATGCAAATGCAGTACTCGAAGTCCAGTGGGGTGACGACTTTTAAGGCCAGTGCCGCCACCAGCACCCGGACACTTTGCCCGAGGATGCTGCCGATGCCGAAGATGATGGTGGCAAGGCGTTTGGCACCTTCCCCGAGGCGTTCGCCCATGTAGTCGTAGGGGCTGTAAATCTCCTGTTCGTAGAATGCACGGACGAAGTAGGTGCCGACCAGGAACCGGGCAAGGATGGAGCCGATGCCCCACTGCAGGTAGGTGAAATTCCCGGTCGAGGCGTAGACCATGCCGGGGACGCCGATGAAGGTGACCCCGCTGATTTCCGTGGCGATAATGGAGCCGCTGACCGCAGGCCATGGCAACGAGCGGCCAGCCAGGAAAAAGTCGCGGATGCTGGACTGTTTGCCGCTAAGGATGTGGCCGATGTAGGTGGTCAGCAGAAGGTATCCAAAGACAACGCCCCAATCCAGGGGTGTGAACAATTTGTGGAGGTTGCCTGGATCCATGTTTGCCGGGCGGGCTGGCTAGGCGACCCAAATCTTTTCCGCCACTTTGGTGCCGAGGGACATCTGGCCGTTTCCGTTCTCGATCGTCACGGCCCCGGCAATGTCGCAACGTCGCAATACCTTGATTTTCGCGCGCGGGGTGAAGCCATTGTCCATGGCGAATTTCAGGAAGTCCTTTTCCTGGTCGCGGATGCGCTGGATGGACAGGTCCTTCTCCATTGGGCAGTCCATCAGGCTCTTGTGCTGGACTTGATCGTAAGTGCCGTCCGGCCTGGGGATGGGGTCGCCATGGGGATCGTACTCCGGGTAGTTGCAAAGCTCGTCGATCTTGGCCAGGATACGGTCGGAGACGACGTGCTCCAGCTCCTCGGCATCCTTGTGGATTTCACCCCAGTCCAACTTGAGTACTTCAACGAGGAAGACCTCGATTAGGCGGTGCCGCCGGATCATGCGGATGGCCAATTCCCTGCCTTTCTTGGTGAGATTAACTCCGACCCGTGGTTCGTAGTCCAGGAGATTTTCCCTCTGCATAGACTTGACCATGGTGGTGGCGGTGCCGGGGACGACCCTTAGGGCTTTGGCTACTTTCCCCATAGGGACTGGGAAATCAGGGTTGTCATTTTCGACGAGGAAGATTTCCTTTACGTAGTTTTCGATTGTGGTCGTCGCCATTGGCTAGGGATAGGGAAGGGGAGATCAGGGTTTATTTGTGACAAGCAAGCCAGAGGTCTTGCAAGATTGTCAGGGGGACGGCAAGTTCAAAGGTTTGCCGGGACAAAATGATCCACATGGACAAGGATTTGGAACTATCGGAATTCCCCCCACCAAAGGGCGGGAAGGCGGACGTATTGGTAATTGCCGGGGAACACTCCGGGGATGAGCAGGCGGGGCGGATGATCCGGGGGTTTGTGGCCTCGGACCCGGGCCTGCGGGGCGCTGCCTTCGGGGGAACGGGGATGGAGGCAGCCGGAGCGCAGCTTATGTACGATATGACCCATAGCTCGGTCGTCGGGTTTGTGGAAGTCCTCAAGTCCTGGTCGTTTTTCAAAAGGCTCTTCCGGCTGATCCTTGCCTGGATCGAAGAATACCGGCCCGGGGTGGTGTGCTTGGTGGACTATCCCGGCCTGAACCTTCGGATCGCCAAGGAGCTTTACTTCCGTGGGATTTCCACGAAGGGCGGGGGGCAGATGAAGGTTGTCTACTACATTGCCCCCCAGGTGTGGGCGTGGAAGGGGCACAGGCGTTATGAAATGGCGCGTTGGTTGGACTCCCTGGCCGTGATTTTCCCTTTTGAGGCGGAGGTCTTTGCGGACACTGGATTGCCGGTCGAATTTGTCGGGCATCCCTTCCTTGAAGAGGGATTCTCCAACGTGCTCCGTTATGACCCGGAAGGCCCGGTGCTGTTATTGCCTGGAAGCCGGAAAGGAGCGGTCGGCCGCATTTACCCTGCGATCCTGGAGGGCTTCTCCAAATACCTGGAAGCGCATCCCGGAACCCGGGCCGCAACCTTGTACCCGAACGAGGCGATGCTCGGGATCCTAAAGGGGTTGGTGCCTGGCGGGTTGCCTGTTGACTTCTTCCCTGCCGCAGAGGGGATTGCTGCCCGGGCTCTGCTGACCAGTTCCGGTACGATGTCCTTGACCTGTGCACTTGCCGGGATCCCTGGGGCAATCGCATACCGGGCAAACCAGGGAACTTACTGGATGGCCCGTGCTTTGGTGCAAATCCCTTTCATCGGGATTGCCAACCTCCTGTTGGGCAAGCCAATGTACCCGGAGTATATCCAGCATGCCGCCACACCCCAGGCCTTGGCAGGCGAACTCGAACTTTGCCAAACCGCCCGCCGGATCGACCGGGCACGGGAAGATTCCGCCAGGTTACGGGAGATCCTGGGTAGCCCGTCGGAGCGTTCCCCGGCGGCATGGTTGGCCGGATTTGCCAGAGATGCTGTTTTGTAACCCAAGCGGGGGGCTACTCCTGCTTGCGTTGCGGGTAGAACTCCCGGTGCTTGGCCAGGAGGCGGGCCAATTCCTTGATTGGTTCCGGATGATCTTCCGTGCGGATGTCCACATACCGGTCCGTCAGCCCTGCATAACCACCGTTTTTACGGACGACGAGCAAGGCAGCGGATTGCTTCCCCCGTTTGTCCCCACCCGCGTCCTGCCCGCCTTGGAGGGCTGCGACAAGCCATTCCGCCAATTCGCCTTTCCCCTTGCACCGGGCTTCTTCAAATGCGGTTGCCATGGCTTTGGTCACGGCTTCCCCAGCAAGCAGGTTCCCCGCTACCGCGTAATGCCTTCCTTCCCTGTGTCCAGCGTAGTCGTGGCACTTTGCCCCGGTAAAGGCGGTCGTAGTCCCTTCCGAGTCGATAATGAGGAATTGCCGTTGGGCAATCCCCGGATCCTGCTCCTCGAAGAATTGCCGGGCTTGGGAAGGGGATTGCCCAGCTTGGAGGAGTTGGAGCCCGACCGGGCCGAACCTCGGGTTGGCCAGTGCTTGGGTGGCCACCGCCCCAATGTCCGCCGCTGCATAGGGGACAACGCTCCCGACCCCGAAGAACTTGCTTTGCACGGCGACGCCTATGTCCCCAGATTCGGGGTCAAAGGCAACGATGGAAAAAGTTGCGCCCCCCAGGGTAGGGAAGAGCAGGGCGACCACCAGTGCCGCAAGGCTACTCCTCATTTTGGATCTGGTTGTATTGCTGCGCCCAATCCGGGAACTTGTCAGCGTATTTCAAGAATGTCCCAGTCCTTTTGTAGTAGTCGCCCATTTGTTTTGTGAGGGAGCGGTTGGAAATTTCGTCGGTCGGGTTTTTTATGCGGTATTTCTGCACCAACGAGTTGTTGAAGTAGCTGTCGGGCTTGGGTTTGGGGAGTTCGATTGTAACCCTGGGGGGAGCCGGTTGTTCTGGCTTTTCCCTTACATCAGGGGCAACCGGGGAAGGAGGTGGGGCAGGTGCCGGTGAAGCAACTTCGGGCTGTGTTTCTTCAACCGGGGGAAGGGGCTCTTCATTCGCCTGGATTTTGGCAACCGGAACCGGGGTGAAGGGAACCGTCGGCACCAAGGGCAATAAGGTCAGGGCAGGGGGCTCTGGAAGTTCTGGGGCAGGTAAGGACGGTTGTGGAGGCGTTGCATTGTCCTCCTTTTCTGTTTCTGCATCCGTCGGCAAGGTTGCAATTTCAGGCTTTTCCAGGATGGTGGGCCTATTGGCTTCTGTCGTTGGTTTATCCTCGGAAGGGAGGGGGAACGGCAAAGGCACTATCTCCGGATCCTTAGAAGGCTCTTCATCCGCTTCTTTCACCAAGGCGTCAATGGTGAGGTCTGGTTCCTGTCCAGTTGTTCCTGGGATTGGGAATATCTCTGACAATGCCGGGCCTTGGACTAATCCCGGCACGTGGTCTTCTACCTCGGCAACGGGTTGGGCGGGGGGCAGGCTTTTCGGGGCTTGGACTTCCTCCTTGGTTTCTTCAGTTGGAAGCAAGGAGGGTTGTCCATGCTCAGGCGGGCCGGCATCCTGTGCGGTCAGGGCTTGCTCCGGTTTGGCGGCCTGCTGGTTGTTTTTTTGGGATGCAAACGGGACTACGGATAGTCCCATAACCATCACGATACCCACGAAGGCCAGACCCAGAATCCATGTCCTGTGCTCGGAATCATGGGTAGTGAGTGACGGGTCAAATTGGGTTTTCATTGGATCGGGAAGGGTAGATTGGGCTTTTGCTTGGGTCAAACTGTGAAGAAGCTGCCTTTCGAGTGGGCTTGCAGGGTATCAGCCATTTGCTCGAACTCGAGGCGCAGGGCGGGGTAGAGGTTCCGGTACCGGGGAAAGAAGTCGGCGTAGAAGGGGGCATCGTCGCCTGGTTCCACTGAGTCGGTGGTCTGGATGGTCTTTTCACAGGCTTGCTCCACGGTGTTGAAAACTTTCGAGCCGACTCCTGCCAACAAGGCCGCGCCGTATGCCGCGCCCTCTGTGGAGTTGACCAGGGAGCAACGCGTATTGAACACGTCGGCCAACATTTGCCGCCAAAGGGGGGATTTTGCCCCGCCCCCGGAGAGAACCATGTTTTCCGGGTGGATGCCCATGCTGCGCATTAGCTCCAGGGAATCGTTGAGGCCGTAGGACACTCCCTCCAGGACGGAGCGGGTCATGTGGGCTTTGGTATGGCGTAGGCTCAGGCCGATGAAGCTGCCCCGTGCATTGGGGTCGGGATAGGGGGTGCGCTCGCCACTTAGGTAGGGGAGGAATACGAGCCCTTCCGAGCCGACTGGTACCTTAGCTGCTGCAGCGGTGAGTTGGTCATAGGCGTCTTCGCCACCAGCCTTTTCTTGGTCGATCTCGTGTTGGCAAAGTTGGTTGCGGTACCACTGGAAGGATCCCGCTGCAGAAAGCATGACCCCCATGAGGTGCCACTTGCCCGGGACGGCGTGGCAGAAGGCATGGAGGCGGCCTTTGGTTTCTACGCGGTACTCATCGGAGTGGGCAAAGACGACGCCGGAGGTCCCGAGGGTGGTGGACAGCGTGCCTTCAGTGACAATTCCGCAACCGACGGCCTGGGCGGCTTGGTCCCCGCCTCCGGCAATGATCGGGATGCCTGCGGGGAGGCCGAGCAACCTTGCTGCTTCGGAGGAAAGTTTGGTCGAGGCTTCCGGGGATTCGGTGACAGTGGGCAGCCAGGCTTCCGGCCAGCCGAACTCGCTCATGATGTAGCGCGACCAATGGCGCTGCTGGACGTCGAGCAGGCTGGTGCCGGATGCGTCCGAAACATCGGTGAAAAATTCCCCGCTGAGCTTGAAGCGGATGTAGTCCTTGGGCAGCAGGATCTTGGCGATCTTGGAATAGACTTCTGGTTCGTTCTCCTGGATCCAGCGTAACTTCGGGGCGGTGAATCCGGGTAGGATGGGGTTGCCGGTCAGCGCGATCACATCTTCCTCGCCGCCTAAGCGGGTGGTCATCTCCAGGCACTGCTGGGCAGTCCGTTGGTCATTCCACATGATGCAGGGGCGGAGTACGTCGCCAGCATTGTCCAAGCAGACCAAGCCGTGCATCTGCCCGGTCAGGCCAATCCCCGCGATGTCGCTTGGGTTTATGCCTTCGACCAAGGCCTTGATCGCCTTTTGGGCGGCCTCCCACCAGTCTGCGGGATCCGATTCTGCCCACAGGGGCTTCGGGGTATGGAAATCGTATTCCGGAACAGAAACTTTGCAGATTTTGCCGGATGGGTCGATCAGGAGGGCTTTGGTTGAGGAAGTGCCGACGTCGATGCCGATAAGGTATTCCATGGTTATTGTGGCGTTAAATTATGTTAGTTGATTGCGAATCCGAAGTAATTCCGCGCATTTTTATAGCAGATGCCCTCGATAAGGTTACCGGTCAGTTCCTGGTCATCGGGGATTTCCCCGTTCTCAATATCTTGCCCGATGAGGTTGCAGAGGATGCGGCGGAAATACTCGTGGCGGGTGAAGGAGAGGAAGGAACGGCTGTCGGTGAGCATGCCGACGAATGTGGAGAGTAACCCGGTGGACGAGAGGATGTTGAGCTGGTCTTGCATGCCTTGTTTGGTATCCAGGTACCACCATCCGGAACCATACTGGAGCTTTCCCGCGGTGGGCGGGCCTTGGAAATTCCCGATCATGGTGGCCAGTGCCATGCTGTCCTTGGGGTTCATGTTGTAGACGATGGTCTTTGGGAGCTGGCCTTGGGAGTCCAGTGCGTCGAGGAAGCGGGCAAGCGGTTCGACTTGGCGTTCGTCGTTCATGGAGTCGCCCCCGGCATCCGGGCCGGCTTGGTTGAATAAGGTGGAGCGGTTATTGCGGATCGGGCCGAGGTGGAGCTGCTTGGTCCATCCCTTTTCAGCATCCAGGACAGCGGAATAGAGAAGGATGTAGGCGGCGAAGTCTTCCTGTTGTTGCCCGTTGAGCTTTTCCCCGAGCCGGGCCTTGGCAAAGATGGCTTCAAGGGCGTCCAAATCGCTCTTGGGCCGGCCTTTCGGCGGGAAGCAGTGGGGGAGGCCGTGGTCGGAAAGGCGACCGCCGAGGGCATGGAAGTCATCATGGCGCTTTTTAAGGGCGTCCAGCAGATCCTTGAGGCAGTTGATAGGTTTGTGGGCAGTGGCCGCAAGTTTGTCCAACCAGATATTGAAGGCTTCCAAATCCTGGGTGGCGAAGGCTTTGTCCGGCCGGTAGGTCGGGTAGATTTTGGTCGCCACTCCCTCGCCTGAGATCTTCTCGTGGTGGGGTAGGTTCTCGGCCGGGTCGTCAGTTGTGCAGGCGACTTCGACTTTGAAGCGCTTCAGGATGCTGCGAGTGGAGAACTCCGGGCTGGCCAGTTGTTCGTTGGCTTGGTCCCAAATGCGCTTGGCCGTGGCTCCGGAAAGGAGTTCGTCTATCCCAAAATAACGTTTTAGCTCCAGGTGGGTCCAATGGTAAAGAGGGTTGCGGATCGTCATGGGGACGGTCTTCGCCCAGGCCATGTATTTGTCGAAAGGGTCGGCGTCCCCCGTGCAAAGCTCCTCGGGCATTCCGGCCGCCCGCATGGCGCGCCACTTGTAATGGTCCCCGGCAAGCCAGATTTCGTAAAGGTTTTCGAACTTCTTGTCATTCGCGACATCCTCCGGCGGGAGGTGGCTATGGAAGTCGATGATCGGTTGGCCCGCCGCGTGGTTGTGGTACAGCTGCTTCGCCGCCTTGGACTGGAGGAGGAAATCGTCGTGGATGAAGCTCATTTTATATCGTCATGGCCGAGTAACCGCCGTCCACTATCATTTCGTGGCCGGTGATGAATGCGCCGGCTTTGTCGGAGGCGAGGAGGAGGGTCGCGCCGATCAGTTCATGGGACTCGCCGAAGCGCTTCATCGGGGTGTGCCCCATGATGGACTCTACCCGGTCCATGGTAAGGACCTTGCGATTTTGCTCGGCCGGGAAGAAGCCGGGGACGAGGGTGTTGACGCGGATCTTTTGGGTCGCCCACTCGCGGGCGAGGTTTTTGGTCAGGTTGTGGAGGGCACCCTTGGAAGCACTGTAGGAGAATACGCGGGAAAGGGGGTTTAGGCCGGAGATGGATCCAAGGTTGATGATGCTGGCGGGCTTACCTCGCCCCAGGAAATACTTCCCAAAAATCTGGCAGGCGAGGAAGACGGCCTTGAAGTTGACATTCATGATGTGGTCGAGTTCGTCTTCAGGGATTTCCAAGAATGGGGTGGGAGAGTTGACCCCGGCGCCGTTGACCAGTATGTCGATTCCATCGGTTTTGGCCACACAACGGTCGAGCAGACCCTGGAGGGACTCCTTGTTGCCAACGTCGCAGGACTCGAAATGGACTATGCCGCCAGAATCGCGGATGACCTTCATCCGAGCTTCCGCCTTCTTTTCGTTCCGGCCTACGAGGATGACTGTCGCACCTGCACCTGCCAGGCCTTCGGCCATGGCGCCGCAGAGTTCGCCAGTACCGCCAGTGACGACGGCGGTCTTGCCTTCAAGGGAGAAGAGGTTGTCGAGGTAGTCCATTCAGGTTCTTGGTTCTTTGTGCTTGGTTCTAGGTTTGGGAAATTGTTGTAGGCTTGTGGGGGAGTGGGTGTTGGAAGGGGTCATTCTTTTTCTAGTTTTGCCCTCTTGATGGCTTCTTTGGCCAGCGTGTCCGCCTCAGGGGAAAGCTCCTTCTTGATTCCCTGGGCAATAGCGATGTGTTCATGAGCAGTTTCAAAATCCTTGGAAATGGAAGCCTGCAAGGCGTGCAGAGCTTCGCAAAGTTGGAGGAAGTCCTTGTAGTCCCGGTAGCGGCCTTTTCCCGCATCCGCCCCAAAATCAAGCTTCCCATCGGGGTTCCGGCCATGGTTGATGGTAACCTTCTTGTGGAGGATGGAGATTTCCTCACTGGCTTGCTTTTCGTTGTCGCTACGAACCAAGGCCAAGACATAGGCCGCTTGCACATCCCAGCCCAGGGGTTCCGTCGGTTTTCCCCGTTTCGCTGCCTGGTCATTCATGCGGACTCCCATTTGCGGCTTGACCAGCCCTTCCAGAAACTTGGCCTTGCCGGGCTTGATTTCGCTATTGGCGAGCAAAGGCCAGACCGCCCGGGCAATAAAGGATTTTCCCAGGTTGTGCTTTTCAGTTAGCGGGCTGCCCGCCAGCACTTTGAAAACGGCTTTGATTTCTTTAGCAGCAAAAGACTCCCCTTCGGAATCCTCCGGTTGGGACATCCAATAATTTATCAAAGCGGATAGCAGTTTCTGCGCAGTTTCAATGGAATCCCTGTAGGGTTGCCCATAGTCCTTGGTCTTGGAAAATTTGGCCTGTGCCTCTTCGTACTCTTGGAAGAGTACTTTCAATTCTGGCGCATCCTTGTCTGCATTGGCAGATTGTGAAAAGATGGCCAAACAGAGCAATGCCGCCAAGATTGGCCTTCCAATTGGTGGCAATCGGGTTAGTGACCCGGCGGGGAGAGCGGGATTTGTTGTGCTATGCATTGCTTCTTTGTGTGGTTTGTCTTTCTTACCTTACCACGCGGGCTCCACCTCCGCCGATGAGTTTTTCGACTTCGGCACAGGTGGCCATGGAGGTATCGCCTGGGGTGGTCATGGCGAGGGCTCCGTGGGCAGCACCATATTCGACGGCTTTGGCAGGGTCGTTGAATTTAAGGAAGCCGTAAATAAGGCCGGAGGCGAAGCTGTCGCCGCCGCCTACGCGGTCCATGATTTCGAGGTTTTCACGGTAAGTGGCTTCGTGGAACTCGCCTCCGGACCAGCAGATGGCGCCCCAGTCGTTGATGGTGGCGGTCTTGACGGTGCGGAGGGTGGTGGCGGTGGCTTTGAAGTTTGGGAACTCTTTCACCGCCTTGTTGATCATGTTTTTGAAGTTGGCGACTTCGATGGCGGAGATGTTCTCGTCCAAGCCTTCGACTTCGAAGCCGAGGCAGGCGGTGAAGTCTTCTTCATTGCCAATCATGACGTCCACATTCTTGGCGATGTTGCGGTTGACTTGCTGGGCTTTCGCATGGCCGCCGATGGACTTCCAGAGGGAGGGGCGGTAGTTGAGGTCATAGGAGACAATGGTTCCGTGTTTCCTTGCGCAGGCAACGGCTTCCTCGGTCAGTGCAGCGGTGGTTTCTGAGAGGGCGGCGAAGATGCCGCCTGTGTGGAACCAACGGACTCCGAGTTCACCAAAAATATGATCCCAGTCGATGTCGCCGGGCTTCATTTGGGAGGCTGCGGTGTTGCCCCGGTCGGGCACGCCGACTGCGCCACGGATGCCGAAGCCGTGCTCAGTAAAGTTGAGCCCGTTGCGGACTTCACGGCCGATGCCGTCATACTTTTTCCACTGGATGAAACGGGTATCGACACCGCCCTGGAGGATGAAGTCTTCGATGAGTTGGCCGACATCATTGTCGGCGAAAGCGGTGACTACTGCAGTGCGGAGTCCAAAGCAACGGCGCAGGCCACGGGTGACGTTGTACTCGCCGCCCCCTTCCCATGCTTGGAACTGTCGGGCAGTGCGTACCCGTCCTTCACCAGGGTCGAGGCGTAGCATGACTTCCCCGAGGGAGAGGCAGTCGTATTGGCAGTGGTCGGTAGGGCGGATTTCGAGGCTCATGAAAAAGGTTCTTTGTTCTTGGTTCTTTGTTTGATGGGTTCTTGGGATCGTCGACTAGTTCTAACCATGAACTATTATAGAAGATCCAAGAACCGCCGTCAGGCGAAGATTCTTTTGAGGTGGCGTTCGTAGAGATTCTCGGTTACGTTTTTGGCGACTACGGCCTCGTGTTTCTTGAGGAGGTTGGCGTAGCGGTCGCCTTCTTTGGCGGCGAGTTTGAAGGCGACGTGGAGGAGTTGGCGGAAGTGTTGGTTGTATTCCGCATGGCCGGGGATGTGGCGAAGTGCATTCATGTAATTGTCGCTACTCCAGGCATCGACAGTGGCCGGGGAGGGGAGTTGGCCTGGGTCGATGTCAATGACGGTGGCGTAGGGGCCGCAGAGGGCTTCGCTTTGTGCGTGGGCGGCTTTGTAAATGTCCTTGGCCAGGACGAGGCCTTCGCCCCCGGCTTCGGCGAGTCCGATGAGTTCTTCCAGCCAGGTGGTGCCAGCGGTTTTGAGGTGGATGCCCGCACCTGTGCGGCGGAGGGCTTTGCCGATAATGGGGTAGATGGAGAATTTGTCGCTTCCGGAGTGTACGCTGAGCTTTAGGTCTTCGGGGAGTTTGTAGGCTCTGATGGCGTAGGAGATGACGGCGAGGTCGTCGTTGAATTCCCTCTCGAACTGGGTGAGGTTCCCCACGTAATCGACCCCTTTGTTGAAGCGGCCTGTAAACTTCGGGGCGATGGTCTGGAGAGGGATGCCTTCGTCTGAAAGGGCGGCGAGGATAATGAGCAATTCCGGAGGGGTCTGCGGGTTGTCCGTCTCGTCCATGGAGACTTCGGCGATGAAGTCTGCTTTCTGGGTTTTAATGTGGCGGTAAATTTCCCCGGCTTCCTTGACTGCGGCGAGGTACTTCCCGGCAACTGCAGCCACGGAGTCGCGGGTGGTCGTGAATGGTTGGGAAATCCCGTCAATGACGATTTCGCCTACCAGCCCGGGATGGAGGTCCAAGAAAGCGTCGATTGCCCCCGTTTCCGGCGCTTTGCCGATGGAGTCGGCGACGTCGATGGTGAAGAAGTCGGAGGAGGCGATGTATTTGTCGACCGTGGAGAGGTTGATGTGGTCGGCATCGACGTGCCAGCCCTTGTCCCAACCGAGGTCGGCTACGGCTTGCTTGGCTGCGTCGTAAACGGACTGTGGCTCGGAGCCGATGAAGGAGTGCTCCCTGTTGGATTTGTTCCAGACCGGGACCACTTCGATGCCTTCGTTTTGGAAGAGGTTTACACAGGCTTGGAGCTGGGCTTTGGCTTGGTGGGCAAAGCGGTCGCCAGTACCCAGGGTGTACTTTTCTAAGATCATTTTCTTCTTATCTGTTTTGTCCGCAGATTACGCAGATTGGCTCAGATTCGTTTCGGAGTCTCAAAAATCATCTGCGTAAATCTGCGAAATCTGCGGTTTAGCAAATGTCGGATGGCAGTTCAGCGGATTAGGATTAGGATTCGGTTTGGAAGGAGACGAGGTTCCACTTGGGCTGGCCGCATTCTTCGGCGATTTCGTTGAAGGCCCAGATTTCTTTTTCTGTGAAGAGGAGGCCATTGGTCTTGGCGGTGCGGGTGGCGAACTCAGCTTCGATCTGGCCGGGGAGGAGGCACTTTTCATTGCCAGGGCCAAGGATGTCCTGGATGACGGCCTTGACGTTTTCAGCTTGGTTACGGCCTTTTGCAAAGGTGCCACCGGGGAGGGCGTCGGGGTGGATGACTTGGAAATAGAAGGCGGTAGTTTGCTTCTCGTCGTCGTTTTTGTGGTGGCCACGGATGGTGGGGAGGGAACCGCCGATGTAGCCGCCCATGATCTCGTTGATGAGGCTCAGACCGTAACCTTTGTGGGCGCCGAAGGGTAGGAGGGCGTTGACCTTGTTGGGGTCGGTGGTAGGGTTGCCGTCGGCATCGACTGCGGCATTGGGGGGAAGTTCCTTGTTTTCCCTTTTGAACTGCTGGACGCGGCCCATGGCGACTACGGAGGTGGCCCAGTCGATGAGGATATCGTGGCCGATGGCGGACTTGGTCGGGAATGCCCAGGTGTGTGGGTTGGTGCCGAGGGTCGGGGTCTTGCCGCCGAATGGGACGACTTCCGCAAGAGTCGAGGTGCAGTTGGTGTAGGCGATGTAGCCTTTTTGGGAGGCGTAGAGTGCGTAGCCGCCGCCCCAGAGGTAGTGGAAGGTGTTGTCGACCGCGACTTGGGCGATGCCATATTTGTCGGCCAGCTCCATGCAGGTGTCCATGGCTTCGTAGGCTACGGCCTGGCCGAGCTTTTTGTTGGCGTCCCATGCTTGGCTGGCGGCGAAGCGGGAGGGTTGCTTTTTGATATCAACGTTAGGAACGCAGCCGCCTTTTGCGGAGCCGAAAAGGTGGTCGAGGTGGAGAGCCTTGAGGGCGTTGTGGGTGCGGATGCCGTGTTCGGCCGCGAGGGCTGCGAAGCGGGTTGCGTATTCGGCTTCCGACTGGGTGTAGCCCCGGTGGATGTAGGCGGCGTGGACGAGGGAGTTGTGGGTCTCCGTGGGGACGATGTAGTAGCGTTCTTGGTTCATCTTGGGCGCTGTGGAAATTGAGGGTGCGGAGGGTGCGGATTTGGATGCGAGCCCGCCGGGGAGCGGGGCGTCGTTGGCTTGGGCGAGGGGTTGTTTGCCGTCGAGGGCGAGGATGAGGTTGTTGGCCGCCATGGTGGCTTGTCTGACGACGGATTCGTAAGTCCGGGAGCCAATGTGCGGGGTGACGATGGTGTTGGGGGTATGGAGGAGCGGGTGATTGGCAGGCGGGGGCTCCTGGTCGAGGACATCCGTCCCGTAGCCGCCGACTTTGCCGGAGTTGAGCGCTTCGACCATTGCGGTGGTATCGACGAGTTCGCCCCGGGCACAGTTGAGGATGAGGACGCCGTCCTTCATTTGAGCAAGGGAGCGGGCGTTGATCATTTCCCTCGTATCGTGGGAAAGGTTAGTGTGGAGGGAGACGATGTCCCCGGCAGCGAGGATTTCCGGTAGGCTTTCAATGCGGCGGACGTTGTGCTTTGCAGCGAAGCCGGCGTCCCAGTAAATATCGTAGCCTAGGACGGCGAGGCCAAAGGCGTTGGCGCGGATGGCGACTTCCTTGCCGATGCGGCCGAGGCCGACGATGGAAATGGTCTTGCCGAGGATTTCGTTGCCGGTGATGCGTTTCCAGTTGCCCTGGCGGGTGGCGTTAGCGGAGTCGAGCAGGTTGCGGACGAGGGCGAGGAGGAGGGCGAAGGTATGCTCGGCTACGGTAGTGTGGTTGACGCCGGGGCAGAAGGTGATGGGGATTTGTTTGGAGGTGGCGTAGGCGACGTCGATCTTATCCAGCCCGATGCCGTATTTGGAGATGACTTGGAGCTTGGGGAGGGATTTGTCGATGACTGCTTTGGTGATGGCATCATCGCCACAGAGGAAGGCGTCGAAGTCCCCGGCGAGTTCCAGCATGCGGGATTCGGGGAGGGGGCCGCGTTCGCGGACAATTTCAAAACCTGCGCTTTCTAGGACTCGGTGGTGTTCCCCCGGGGTGTCCTGGAAAGAGGTGGTGGTGAGGAGGATTTTCTTCATGGGGGGTTTGGGTTGTAACTTTCCTTTTTTGGTCGACAAGTGTTTTCCTCGTGGGGGATGACTTTGGTGTTGCGGGAGCCAGAGTGTTCCTTGTTTTGGTTGGATATGTTCGCGAAGTTGTTTTTGTACTTGGAGGATTTGGAAATCCCTACCACGGAGGTAAACGGGACGGAGGTTCCTGTCGTTTCGCCCGAGTTCTTGTACCATGGGATCGGGATCCTTTTGATGGTGTTGCTCTCGTTGCTGGGGGCGTGGATTGCCCGGGTCTGGGTGTTGAAGGCTGTCCGGGGAGTGGTAAGGAAGACGCGTTTCAAGTGGGACGATGTATTGGTGGACCACAATGTCTTTTTCAGGTTTTCCCATATTGTGCCGGCTTTGGTGGTGGATCATTTGGCAGAGCCTTTTTTCGGTCAATTGATTGGCCCCGAGGGTATGCCGCTGCTACCGGGGAGTTGGTTCCTGGGGGTGCTGGAGTTGTTTGTCAGTGTGTATTTGGTGGTGATCGTTCTGTTGGTTTTCGACGGGGTGTTGAGCGCGGTAGGGCGTAGTGTGGAGGGAAGGGCATTGTCCCGCAAGTTGCCGGTACGGGGGATTATGCAGGCTTTGAAGTTGGTGGTAAACTTCGTGGGGTTGGTCTACATCGTGGCGTTCTGTTTTGGGAAGAGCCCTGTGGCGATCTTGTCCGGGCTTGGGGCGATGACGGCAGTGTTGATGCTCGTCTTCCGAGATAGTTTGTTGGGTTTGGTGGCGGGTTTCCAGCTGTCATTGAACAACATGGTACAGAAGGGGGACTGGATCGAGATGGGGAAATTCGGGGTAGACGGGGAGGTGCTGGATGTGAGCTTGAACGTTGTGCGTGTGCAAAACTGGGATAAGACCATCTCATCCATCCCTACCCACGAGCTGGCTTCGAACTCATTCAAAAACTGGAGGGGGATGTCCGAGTCCGGCGGCCGGCGGATTAAGCGGGCGTTGCATTTGGATGTCAGGACTGTGAGGTTTGTGGACGGGGAGATGCTAGAAAAGTTCAAGTCCTTCGAAGTACTGAAATCTCACTTGGAGAAGAAGTTGGCCGAGGTTGACGCCCACAACAAGGATCAGAATTGTGACATGGCCGTGCTGGCCAATGGCCGTAGGTTGACTAATTTGGGTACGTTCCGGGCATACTGTGTGGCTTATTTGCAGGCGAACGCAAAGATCCATAAGGAGGGGATGACCTTCCTTGTCCGCCAGCTTGCCCCTGGGCCGGAAGGGATCGGGATCGAGATCTATGTGTTCAGTAATGACACGGGGTGGGTAGCTTACGAGGGGATCCAGGCGGATATCTTCGACCATTTGCTGGCCGTGCTTCCGGAGTTTGGCCTTGCTCCGTTCCAGAATTTGACCGGCGGCGACCTCGCCGGGCTTTGGGCTGGTGCAAAGGCTTGATCAGCCGTCGATGGCTTTCCGGATGTCGTCTGGGTCGTAGTGCTGGGCGGTAGGGAACCTGTGCAAGGGGACGCCTGCTTTGGCCATTGCATGGTTGAGGAAGTGGTCCCTTTTTTTCCGGTCTTTCCGTTCATGGGTGGAATCATCGAGTTCGATTGCACAGAGGATGGATAGGTCGTCAGGGTCGCAGATGACAAAGTCCAGGTGCTTGGCCTTGATTTTTGCAAACGCACGTCCCCAGGATTTGCTGTCCAGCCCCCGTTGGACTTGGATCACGTCGCACAATCTTACTTGTCCAAAGATCATGTAGTCATCCCCGACGGCTTCCTCCAGGGCGCGAAGAAACTTTTGCTCGGCATGGGTGAAGAGGGCTTCTTTGGCGACGTAGGGGTAACTGCCAGCCCCTAATTTCAGGATCCTGTAAAGCACATATAGTAGTAGTAGTGCGATGACCGCACCTGTGTGCAACCAATGCCCAGGAACCTTGTCGGTAAGGGTATCCCAAATTTCCACAACCTGGGGAACGGGAGGTGCAGGCAAGGAGGGCTTTTCAGTTGAAAGAGCGCCCGCAGCCGCAAGTATTTTGCGCATTCGGGTTGCGGATTTCAAAACCCTTCCCATGGAGCCCGTCGTCGAAATCGACTTCCACGTCCTCAAGGTAAGTCAGGCTCACCGGGTCGACCACTAATTGTACCCCGTTGGATTCGACCATCTCGTCCTCCTCTGTTTTTTCGCCAAAACCCATCGCGTATTCCATCCCGGAACAGCCTCCCGGCTCAACGCTAAGGCGCATGAACTGGCCTTCCGCCCCGTTTTCCTTTTGGAGAGCCAAGATTTTCTCCGCCGCACTTGGTGTCAGGTTGATCATGATCTCCTCAACTGAACAGAAAGGGGGCGGGTTGGCAAGCCAGGGTTTTCCCCCTAGCAAGATTCGTGCAATATCCATTTGGGGCTTGAGTTTTTGACCTCGCTCCGTGTCCTGACTCGCTGTGCAAAGTAATTATTCTTTTGATGCAAGCTGCCAGATCGAACTGGTCTCCAAAATCGCCGAAGGGGGCATGGGCGTTGTTTACGAAGCCCTCCAAAACGGCACGGGCGGCTTCCGTAAAGTCATTGCCCTGAAACTTATCCGAGAGGAATACTCCTCGATCCAGCAATTCCAGGACAATTTCGTCGGTGAAGCTAAGCTTGTGGCCGACTTGATCCACACCAACATCGTGCAGACCTACCACCTGGGCCTGATGAACAACCAGTATTACATGACCATGGAGTTCATCAACGGCATCAACCTGGAGGAGTTCATCACCATGCACACGGATGTGAGCACTTACATTCCAGTGGACTTGGCCGTCTTTATCGTCTCCCGCGTTTGCCGTGGCTTGTCCTATGCCCACCAGAAACGTGGCCGTGACGGGACGCACCTCGGCATTGTCCATCGTGACGTTGGCCCCCGCAATATCATGATCGCCAGGGAAGGGGATGTGAAACTGACGGACTTCGGCATCGCCAAAGCCTTCGACCTCATGTACAACGAAGAAGGCCATACCGTCGTCGGGAAAGATGCCTACCTTTCCCCGGAACAGGCCAACCGTGAAGTCACCGACGCCCGGGCCGACCTTTTCGCCTGCGGTATAGTCCTGGCAGAACTCCTCCTTCATTATAACATTTACGAAGACGAGGATCCCCGACTAACGCGCCAGAACATCCTTAGCATGGAAACCCCGGATTTCCGCCAAATACGCGAGGATATCGACAACAAGCTCAATACGATTCTCTACCGTGCCCTGACCAAGGACCGGGGTGACCGTTTCCAAACTGCCAACGAGATGCTCGAAGCCCTGGAAAAGTACATTTACAGCGACGGATACGGGCCCACTAACGAAAAGCTCGCCGCTTACCTGACCGAGCTGGAAGCTCAAGTCCAATCCTAAGCATTACGTTCCTGCCGGGGCATCCTCTACCCCTTCTGCCAACCATGGCAACCCAAGGTCTCCACCAACAGCAAAAGCAGGTCCAGAACCTGGTTCTTGCGCCCCAGTTACGCCAGTCGTTGAAGATCCTCCAGGCGGCGACCATGGACTTGCGTTCGGCCATCCTGCAGGAACTGGAGAGCAACCCGACCCTGGAAGAGCTTCCTATGGAAGGCATCAGCCTGGAGGACCGGCTCTACGGGACCGACGAAGACCCGGATCCAGCTGAACCCGACCGCTCCCATGATGCCAATCCTCCCACGGAAATCCCCGATTACCGGGATGGCTCCGAGGCTGAGGACCTCAATTTCCACGAAGACTTTGAGATCTACTCCCAATTGGAGGAAGAATGGCACGACTACTACCGCCAGGAAAGCCAGACCTCCGAGTACTCCGACGAAGCCGAGAAGAAACGCCAGCACTTCTTTGACTCCCTCGTCTCCGAGACTTCCCTCCAGGAGCACATCATGGAGCAGGCCGAGTATTCCGACTGCACGCCGGAAGAGTTGGACGCCATAAAGTACCTAATCGGAAGTTTGGACGACCGAGGGTTCCTGACCAGTACCCTGGCGGACATTTCCCTTCTCTCGAACATCCCCCTGGCCACACTGGAAAATGCCCGCGACCTCCTCCGCAATTTCGACCCTCCCGGAATCGGCAGCATGGACATCCGGGAGTGCCTCCTTTTCCAGCTCGAACTTCGTGGGGAAAAGGACTCCCCTGCCTACGAGATGATCGACCGATGGCTCGACCTCCTCCTACGCCGCCGGATCCCCGAACTCGCCCGCAAGCTCAACCTCTCCAAGGAGGAAGTGCAGCACGTCATCGGGCATATCGCCGAACTCGACCCAAATCCCGGAGGCCGTTTCCGGGCTGACACCAACAGCACGATCTCGCCGGACGCCACCATCGAATGGAGCGGTACGGAGTGGGTGATCATCGTCAACAACGACTACATCCCCCGTCTCCGCATCAACCCTGCCATCAAGCAACTCATCGCCAAAGGCCATCTCAACCGCAAGGAAAAGGAATTCATCAAGGAGCGTATGAACTCCGGCAAGTTCCTCATGAACAGCATCGAGCAGCGCCAGCAAACCATTGAGCGCATATCCCGGGAAATCCTCAATTTCCAGAAAACTTTTTTTGAAGAAGGCATCCGTGGGCTCAAGCCGCTGACCATGAACCAAGTGGCGGAAATCCTAGAAGTCCATGAGACCACCGTCAGCCGCGCCATCGCCAACAAATACCTCGAAACCCCCCACGGCACCTTTCCATTCAAATATTTCTTTACTGCAGGCTATGCCAAGGAGACGGACGGCGACGCAGTGTCCAGCCGCAGCGTCAAGGACCGGATCGGCAAGATCATCGAAGGGGAAAACCCCGTCAAGCCCCTCAGCGACCAAGCGATTGCCAACATGCTCTCCAAGGAGGACATCACGATCGCCCGCCGTACCGTGGCAAAATACCGGGAGGAACTTGGTATCCTCCCAACCAACCTCCGCCGTCAGTACGATTGACCTTGCCCGGTAAGGGGACTCCGGATGCCTCTCAAAACCACACTCTGGCTGGACACCAGCACTCAAGACACCAACATTGCTTTGGTTCGCGAGGACAGGATCCTCGCCCTGCGTTGCGCTGAAGCCAACGCCCTCGCTTTCCTTTTCGACGAACTAGCAAGCATGCTACTGGAAACCGGGATCCGTTTCCCCGACATCCAGTCCCTACACTACATTTGCGGCCCCGGATCCTCCCTAGGCCTTCGCATCGCCTGCATGGCCATCTCCACATGGAAAACGGCCTACCCAGGCCTCCGCCTCCAAGCAGCGCATACCCTCCCGGCCTACGCCGCCCTCCATGGTCTTTGCCCGGATGCCCCGCCCGCTTTCACACTCCTCGCCCAACACCGGAAAGACACTTGGTACCAGGTCGCCCACGAAAACGGCAATATCTCCACCATGAACACCCTAAGTGATGACGAAGTCTCCAAACTTGAAGGCAACCTTTACCATCTACCCCAACGCAAATTCGCAACATCGCCCCCAATTTCCAGCCAACCCCTTTCCCCGTACCTCCCGGCACTTACCGAAATCCTCCAGATCCCTGGCCTATTCCAAACCGTTGAAAAGCCAACCGTTTTCCCCGAAATCGTACCGACTTTCAAAAAATGGGTTCCCCAACGGCACTCGAAAGCGGCTAGCTGTTAGCAATTAGCGGTTAGTTGTTACCTCCCTCCACTCCTTACTCTCCACCCCAAATGCCCCCCCTTCCACAGGCACGTTGTTGGGCCGATATCGACCTTGCCGCCCTGGAGCGAAACCTCCGCCGTATCAAAGCCGGGTTGCCTCAGGGCATCCGGTATGTGGCAGTGGTCAAGGCTGATGCCTATGGGCACGGCATCCATCCGGTCGTTTCACGGTTGATCCAATGCGGTGCCGAGATCTTTGCTGTGGCCAATGTCTTGGAAGGCGCACAAATCCGGGAGATCGGCAGCGGATGGCCCATCCTTGTCCTCAGTCCGATCCTGCCAGGCGAAGAAGACGCCCTACTGGATTACGACCTGATCGCCACCATCTCCACTTTGGAAGAAGCCCTCCGGTTCAATGACTTCGCCAAATGGCACCGTACCCAACTTCCCGTCCACATCAAGATTGACACTGGGATGGGGCGTGCGGGGGTTTGGCATTCCGAGGCGGAATCACTCCTGGTTACTTGCCGCAGCCTACCCCATCTACAAATCGAAGGGCTCTATACCCACTTTGCCGATTCCACCGGGGATCCCGAATTTACTGAAGCCCAACGGGAGCTTTTCCTTTGTTCTACTGAGACATTCCGGCAGAAACACGATGGGGAACCTCTCCTGATCCATGCCGACAGCAGCAGTTCGCTGGAATCCATCGGCGGCAATTCCCCGGTAAACGCAGTTCGCGTCGGCCTCCTCCAATACGGGGTTCCCCCCAATCCGGAATCCATCCTCGCCAATGTTCAGGTCGAGCCGGTCCTGAGTTTCTACACCAAAGTAGGTCTCGTCAAAAAACTCCCCGCCGGGACAGGGATCAGCTATGGCCGTACCCACATCCTGGAAAAGGACACCATCGTCGCCGTACTCACCGGAGGCTATGGAGACGGCATCCCCCTGGCGCTCAGCAACTGCGGGGAAGTTCTAGTCGACGGCCACCGCCTCCCCATCCTCGGCCGCGTCACCATGGACCAAACCATCGTCGATGCCTCCCAACTCCCCAATCCCGCACCCGGCCAAACCGCCACCTTCATTGGCCAGGACCATGGGGAAGAAATTTCCCTAACCGATTTTGCCTCCCGTGCCCATTCCATCCCTTACGAATGCCTTTGCTCCATCACCAAGCGCGTCCAACGGTTCTACCGCGTGGCCGAGTGAGGTTCGGGTTAGGAGTTTGCGGGTTGTTGACTTGCTATTCAAATGATGGTTGCCACATTGGGCGTAGGCCGTAACGCTACGCCCCCATATGTCCAGGATCGTCATTGAGGCAGGCAACACCGAGAAGCAGTATTGGTTCGACGTATGGCGCTACCGCGAGCTTTTCTATTTCCTCGCATGGCGTGATATCCTGGTGCGCTACAAGCAGACGGTCATCGGTGTGGCCTGGGCGGTTGTCCGGCCTTTGCTGATGATGGCAGTCTTTGTATTGGTTAGGACTTACTTCATGCGCTTCGAGACGAGCGGGGATGTGCCTGCGCCGATCTTCATCTTTGTCGCCCAAATGCCCTGGCTTTTTTTTGCGACGGCCTTGGCGGAAGCGAGCAACAGTTTGGTGGTCAATGCAAACTTGGTTTCCAAGGTGTATTTCCCGCGCTTGGTCGTCCCGGCAAGTTCGGTGATCACCAGCCTGGTAGACTTTGCGATTTCGCTATGCCTCCTTGCGGGTTTGATGGCGATCTACCAATTCGCCCCCACCTACAGGATTTTGTACCTCCCGGCCTTTACCCTCCTGGCTTTCCTGGCCGCGTTGGGTCCCGGGCTTTTGTTTACAGCCTTGAACGTTCGTTTCCGGGACTTCCGCTACATCGTGCCGTTCGTTGTTCAGATCGGGCTCTACGCATCGCCGATCCTCTGGGACCTAGGCGACATTGACGTTTCGGACAAGATCAGCCCCGAATGGAAGGAGGAGGTGAAGATGTTGGTTTCCTTGAACCCAATGGTCGGGGTCATCAACGGTTTCCGTTGGATGTTCAACCAGGGGCATACTTCCTTGTACCTGCCTTCCCTTTATATTTCGATGGCCAGCGCGTTCTGTTTCCTGCTCCTTGGCACTTGGTACTTCAGGAAGACGGAGAGGACGTTCGCCGATGTGATTTGATACGAACCCCATTCCCCAAAAACTGCCCATGAACCCCGCAGAAGCCCTCAAGGGCATCAATGCAGCCAAGATCACCTCCGAACAGGAGAACTTCCTGGAGGAAAACCTCGGCACGGAGGCCTATTCAATGGATTTCCAAATTATCCGGGTCTCCTGGACGCTATGCTACAATATCCCTGAAGAGTACAAGGGCGGGCGTTGTATCCAAGGGCATATGAACGACGCTTCGGGTGCGGAGGCCGAGATCATGTTCCCCAAGGCGAGGAACCAGGAAGTGGCCAAACTTTCCCGCGGGGACAAGGTTCATGTGCATATTAAATATAACCATTTCGACTAGCTCTTCAGCAGGGCTTGTTTCCTGGACGACGCGAGCATCCTTATCCCTGAGTCCGAGCTGTTGGACACTGATCCCGGTCCGCTGCACTACTATTTGGCAAACCTGTTGGCCATCGTCTATGCGGACGGGCACCTTTGCCCCCAGGAGGACATGGTCTTGAACAAGGTTCTGGCCAGGCTCGGCGCGAATATCGACGACCTGGACACGGCTTACGCCCTTTTTGCCGAAGAGGGGTATGACTGCAAGGTCGTGGGCACCTATTCCCAGCAAATCCAGAACATGGAGGACATGATGCGCCTTTGTTTGGCCGACGGCGAACTCCATGAAAACGAGAAGCAATGGATCACCCACTTCTCCGGGATGCTCGGGTTGGACCAATTAGCGGTCGACAAACTTTATCAGAACCTGGACAACGGGTTCTGATGTCCAAAAACATAAGTCCTATAGGACGCATTTGCCCTATAGGACTTGTTCAGTAAGTTACTGCGAGGGGAGGCTTACACTTTCTCCGGTACCACGAAGGGTGCTACGTATTTGCCGCGTTCCACGTCATTGGCTTCGCATGCACCAGCCCCGACGAATTTTTCCGTCTTTGGATCCAGGTTCATGGCCATGCCCAGGGCGACTTTTTCCTTGGTGATGTCGACCCCGTTAGCGTCCAAGTGGGCGGCCATGCGGGCGAAGGAGTCTTGGAAGTCGGCGTTGTCCCCGATGGCTTCCTTGATCTGGTCCGGGCTGGCTTCCTTGCCTAGCCGATAAGAGGAGTTGGCCATGTGGCCGAGTGCGGCTGACCAGTGGCCGTGGTGCACGCGAGAAGTGTCGAGCTGTTTGCCTTCGCGGATCGACTTGATGTAGTTCTCCATGTGGCCGTTGCCGCTGACGTCGTCGAATTTCTTAAGGCGTTTGCCGTCCTTGTCGTAGGCTGCACTTTCTGCGATGTAGCCACCTTCGAAGTGAATGACGTTCCCGATTCGGATGCCTTTGTAACTGTCCATGCTTTGGTCCCAATCGAGGCCTTTTCGCGGCAAACCGCGGACTTCGAAGATGAGGGGGCAGGGCTTGTAATCGAAAAATGCGATCTGGGTATTAGCGGAGTCGCCGTTGTCCTTATAGCCCAGGCGGCAACCTACGCTAAGGACATGGGAGGGGAGCGAGTTCTGGCCGAGCGCCCAGCGCGCGACGTCTAGCTGGTGGGGGCCTTGGTTGCCGATGTCACCATTTCCATAGGGCCATTGCCAGTGCCAGTCGTAGTGGAAGCGTTGGCGCATGATCGGGAGCTTCCCGCGCGGTCCGCTCCAAAGTTCGTAGTCCACGGTTTCCGGGGCTTGCTGGGGGCCGTCTACCAAGCCGATGCTTTTGCGGGGTTTGTAGCAGAAGCCGTGGGAGTAGCGCATTTTGCCCAGGGGCTCGTCCTTGATCCAATCCATGATTTGGTGCCAGCCTTCCGCGGAGCGGCGTTGCATACCGTGTTGGACGATTTGCTTGTTGTATTTTTCCGAGGCTTTGACGAGCTGGCCGCCTTCCCAGATATTGTGGGAAACGGGCTTTTCCACGTAAACGTGCTTGCCGGCCTGGAGTGCCCAGATGGCCGCCAGGGTGTGCCAGTGGTTCGGGGTAGCGATGACGACGGCGTCCAGCTCCTTGAGTTCGAGGAACTTGCGGACGTCCGTGTAGGTGTTGAGCTTGGTCTTGGAGTCGGCGAAGGTCTTTTGTTGGCGTTCGATGGCCACGGTGTCGGGGTCGCACACGGCGGTGACGCGGACACCCATTTTGTCCTTGAGGCTCAGCAGGTGGCGGGCGTGGGCGGAGCCTTTTCCGCCGCACCCGATGACGCCGACCCGGATGTCGGAATTCGCACCTTGGACGCCGGCCCATGTGGATTGGAATTGGGTGGTGATGGAGATGCCGGCACCGGCGGCGAGACCGGTCTTGAGGAGTTTTCTACGTGAGGTGGAGTGCATGTGGGTACTTGGGTTTTGGGTTCAGTGCGTGTGCGCAACAATAATTGAATATCTCTTCCGCTTTCCCCTGTTTGTTTGGGGTTTACGTCCCCATGTTTTGCATGATGCCGATGATAGGCAGGAACAGGGCGATGACTATGAAACCGACGACCACGGCCAGGAACACGATGAGGACGGGTTCGATGATGGAGGTGAGGGCACCTACGGCGTTGTCCAGCTCTTCGTCATACCCGTCCGCGATCTGGTTGAGCATCTCGGGAAGTTGCCCCGTCTCTTCCCCGACTTCGACCATGCTGGCCAGCATCACCGGGAAAATCGGGTCTCGCTGCATTGGTGCGGTCACGGACTCCCCGTCCCGGACGCTGTCGTGGACTTTGCGGAGGGAGGCCACATAGTGGACATTGTCGATGATGTCCGTACTGATGGTCATGGCCTGGAGGATGGGCACGCCGCTCTCCATCAGGGTCCCGAAGGTCCTGGTGAACCGCCCCATATTGATCATTTCGATCATGGGGCCGAGGGCAGGGAGCTTCATGTAAAGTTTGTGGAGGAGCTTTTTGCCGATGTCGCTGTTGGCAAACATCTTGAAGGCATACCATAACCCGGTAATGGCTGCGGCCGTCAGTAGGAAGACGATGGGGTTGGTGAACAAAGCCCCCATGAAATTGCTGATGTTGATTACGATTTGGGTGAGGGTCGGCATTTTAGCACCGTTGCCCATGTCCTTGAAAATTTGTTCGAATTGGGGGACGACGAAGACCATCAGGATGGTCACCACCAATACCGCCACAGAGACAACGACGGCGGGATAGGTCATGGCGGATTTTACCTTCTTGCGGGTCTTTTCCGCCTTTTCCATGAACCCGGCCAAGCGGTCCAGTACCGTCTCCAGCACGCCTCCGGCCTCCCCTGCCCGGACCATGTTGGTGTAGAGGTTGTCGAAGAGTTTGGGGTTGGTCTCAAGGCCGTCCGAAAAGGAATTCCCCGAGCGGACATAGTCGGCCAACCCCTCGATCACGTCCTTGAACGCAGGGTTGCGCTGCTGCCGAATCATGACTTCCAGGCTCCGCAACAAGGGGAGGCCTGCTTTCAAGAGGATGGCGACTTGGCGGGTGAAGGAGGTCAGCTCGGCTTTGGTGACCTTCCCTCCTATTTTTTTCTTCTTCTTTTTCCTGTCCTTTTGCTCCTTTGCGTAGTCGTCCCCTACGTCCGTGAAGTTTTGGCCCCGTTTTTTTGCCCTGCCGGGAGCCGGCCCATTTGCCCCGCCTTTGGTTTCTTCTTCCAATTCCTGCACAAAGAAGCCGTTGGATTCCAACTTCTCCTGTGCTTCCTCCGGGCTCCCTGCCGTGACCCTGCCGGTCTTTTGGTTGCCTTCTGTGTCGATCGCAGTGTAGCGGAACTTCGCCATGGTTTTGCGCAGTTTAGGGAAATGATTGTTCGGGTATAGGGAGTGTGTCCGGGGTAAGTCCTGGTAGCTATCCAGGATTGCCTTTGCAAGGCAAGCGCAATCCAACCGAATGGGCGCATTTCAATGGCACTCAGAAAAATTTTGTTGGCAAAGCATGCATTGCCGTCCTCTTACACACCGGTTCCCGACCTATGAAATTTCCTGTAACATTCCTACTTTCAGCATCCATCGGACTCCAGGCAGTTGCCGGGCCAGTGCGCTTCAACCGGGATATCCGGCCCATCCTTTCGGACAAGTGTTTCGTTTGCCATGGGCCGGATGAGAACAAGCGAAAAGCCAATTTGAGGCTGGATACAGAAGGGGGGCTGGCCAAAGCACTAATCCCCGGGCAGGAAGGGAAAAGTGAATTGTACCTCCGTATTACCCACAAAGACCCCGAGGAGACCATGCCCCCGCCAGATTCGGGTAAGCCGCTTTCCGCAAAGGAGCGGGAACTTGTCCGGCAATGGATACGGGAGGGAGCCGGGTGGGAAGGCCATTGGGCTTGGATCCCCCCCGTAAAACCACCGGTGCCGGACATTCTGGGGATAACCGATACCGACCGTTTCTTGAACCGGCGGATCCAGGCGGATGGGGCGGAGTTTGCTCCCCAGGCTGATCCCCACACCTTGGTACGTCGTCTCCATCTGGACATCACGGGCCTTCCGCCTGGGCCGGAAGTTGTCCGTAAGTTCGTCAATGCCCCTTCCCGTGAGGCCTATTCCAGGATTGTCGACGGGCTCCTGGCATCCCCTCATTTTGGCGAGCGCCTTGCCATCATGTGGCTGGACTTGGTGCGCTATGCCGACTCTGTTGGTTACCATAAGGATCGGCTCCGTGAATGTTGGATGTACCGCGATTACATCATTGGGGCATTCAACGATAACATGCCATACGATCGGTTCATCGTGGAGCAGTTGGCCGGGGATCTTTTGAAGTGGGACAAACCTGCGCCGAACCAATACTTGGTCGCTTCCGGGCTGAACCGGATGATCCAGACCACCAGTGAGGGAGGGGCACAGGCCAAGGAATATATAGCTAAATATGCGGCGGACAGGGTTCGAAACACCGCCGCCATTTTCCTGGGAACGACGATGGGATGCGCTGAATGCCACGACCATAAATACGATCCTTTCTCCATGGAGGACTTCTATTCCATGGCCGCCTTCTTCGCAGATATTAAGGAGAGTGGGGTAGGATATCCTGCCCATACGCCTATGCCGACGGAACAAATTCTCGCGGAAAAGGCTAGGCTGGAAGGGGAGTTGGCCAACGCCTCGGATCCCGAAGAAAAGAAGACGCTGGAGGAGGCATTGAAAAAGGTGTCGGACACCAAAACTTGGCCCCAGACTCTTGTAACCATGCGGGCAGCACCCAGGGTGATCCGCGTCCTGCCCCGTGGGAATTGGTTGGACGACAGCGGCGAGGAGCGACTTCCAGCCATCCCGGCTTACTTCGGGAAGATTGACACGGGCGAAGAGCGTGCCACACGCCTTGATCTGGCCAAATGGATTGCTTCTGACAAAAATCCACTGACTGCGCGGGTCTTCGTCAACCGAGTCTGGAAACTGTATTTCGGAAAGGGCTTGTCACGGAACTTGGACGACTTTGGTGCACAAGGGGACTGGCCTACCCACCCCGAACTCTTGGACTGGCTTGCGGTCGACTTCATGGAGAATGGTTGGGACATCAAACGCCTTGTCCGCCAAATCGTGATGACCGAGGCCTACCAACGCTCTTCCGCCCATCCTTCATCCGGCGAGCTTTTCGAAAAGCAAACCGCTTTCCGGCTCGAAGCCGAACTTGTGCGTGACAACGCCCTGGCTATCAGTGGCCTGCTTTCCTCGAAAATCGGGGGCCGGAGTGTCAAGCCCTACCAACCGGCGAACTACTGGTTCCGGCTCTACAACACCGGGCGTTATGACCAGGACCACGGTGAGGAATTGTATCGTCGCGGGGTCTACACCCTCTGGCGCAGGAGCTTCTGGCACCCGAGCCTCCAGGCCTTCGACGCTCCGAGCAGGGAGGAATGTGTGGCCAACCGGCCTATTTCCAATACCCCCCTCCAGGCGCTGGTTCTCCTCAACGACCCTACGTTTGTAGAAGCCGCAAAAGCATTTGCTTCACGTTTGCTTATGTTAGGCGAAATGGACGCAAGTGGGCGTTTGGCTGAAGCGTATCGGCTCGCACTTTCCCGAGAACCTTCTGACGAGGAAACCCATATCCTCCTTAGCCTCCTTGCAAAGCACCATTCCGCCTTCTCATCCGATACCAAAGCGGCCCAGGAACTGCTGGCCAATGGTGAGTCCAAATCGGATCCCAAGCTCGATCCTGTGGAACTTGCCGCCTGGACCTCTGTTGCCCGCACCATCCTCAACCTCCACGAAACCATTACCCGGGACTGACCATGCTCCGACAGACTTTCCTCCACCAGACTGCCGCCGGGTTAGGCGGCATTGCACTTGGCAACCTCCTCCAAGCAGGGGATACGCATCCTTCCCAGCAGCACTTCATTGCCAAAGCCAAGCGGGTCATCTTCCTCTACATGGCCGGCGGCCCATCCCACCTTGAGACCTTCGACAATAAACCGAAGCTGAAGGAACTCGATGGCCAGCCGATGCCGGAATCCTTTACCAAAGGCCAACCGATCGCCCAGCTCCAGGGAAAAACACTGACCTGCCGCGCCCCTTACTTCGACTTCAAAAAACATGGAGCCAGCGGGCAGGAAATGAGTACCGTCTTCCGCTTCATCCCCAAGGTCGCGGACGACCTCTGCATCATCCGCTCTATGCACACTGGCGCAATCAACCACGATCCCGCCCACACGTTCCTGAACACCGGGACCACCATTAGCGGCCGTCCGTCCATGGGGAGTTGGCTCCTCTATGGCCTGGGTTCCCCATCCCAGGATTTGCCAGGCTTTGTCGTCATGACTTCCACAGGCGGAGGCCAAAACCAACCCATCGCCTCCCGGCAATGGCACAGCGGTTTCCTGCCCGGGCAATACCAAGGCGTCCATTTCAACTCCACCGGGGATCCCGTCCTCTATGTACGGAACCCAAAAGGTGTCAGTGTCGCCAACCAAAGGGACATCGTAGACACGGCTAGCGCGCTGAACCACCTCAGGGGAAAGCAAGTCCCCGACCCTGAAATCGACACCCGCATCAGCCAGTATGAACTCGCCTTCCGCATGCAGATGAGCGTCCCGGGCCTCATGGATGTTTCCAACGAGCCCAAGCACATCCTCGATCTCTACGGCACCAAAGGGGCGGACGGGACCTTTGCCGGAAATTGCCTTCTCGCTCGGAGACTTGCCGAGCGCGGGGTGCGGTTCATCCAACTTTACCACCGGGGATGGGATCACCATGGGGGCATTGAGAAAGGCCTTCCGGCCACCGTCCAACACATCGACCAGGGCTCCGCCGCACTTGTCCAGGATCTGAAACAACGCGGCATGCTCGACGACACCCTCATCGTCTGGGCAGGGGAATTTGGCCGCACCCCAATGGCCCAAGGTTCAGGACGGGACCACCACATGAAAGCCTTCTCCCTTTGGATCGCAGGGGGCGGTATCCGGCCAGGCATTACCTTTGGCACGACGGACGAACTGGGCTACAATACCGAGCAAAACCCGGTCTCCGTGCACGACCTCCATGCCACCATGCTCCATCTCCTTGGGATCGACCACAAACGCCTGACCTTCCGCTACCAAGGCCGCTACTTCCGCCTGACCGATGTGGCCGGGGAGCTTGTCCACGGGATCTTGGGGTGAAACGCTTCAGTTAGGCGATATAACAGCCTGCGAACAGTTATACCCTTTCACGGACTCGCAAACTCGCCCCTCCAATTGCAATTTCTTCAGTACCTGCAATGGTGTAAAAGAGGCTTTGGGAGCATAGGGAATAGTAAAAAATTATCAGCAGATAGGGCTTATGTGTACTTCAGCACTTCCTCGACGGTGGTGTCGCCGTTGAGGATGGCTCGCAGGCCGTCTTCGCGGATGGTCCGCATGCCTTGTTCCATAGCTTTGTTCTTGATTACCATGGTGGGGGCGCGGTCGGTGATGAGCAAGCGGATGGCATCAGTAACGTTGATCATTTCATAGAGGCCGAGCCGTCCTTTGTAGCCGGTCTTGGCGCATTCCCGGCACCCTTTACCGTAGTAAAAGCTTTTGCCCGCAATGTCGGTCGGGTTGATCTGAAGGAGGTCGAGCATGTCTTTGTCCGGCGTGAAGGCGGTCTTGCAGTTTTTGCAAACGCGCCGGACTAGGCGCTGGGCAAGGACGGTTTCCAAGGAGGCTGCGATGAGGAAGGGTTCCAGCCCCATGTCGATGAGACGGGTTACTGCCCCGGCGGCATCGTTTGTATGGAGGGTGCTGAGGACGACGTGGCCGGTCAGGGAGGCCTGCACGGCGATTTGGGCGGTCTCCAGGTCCCGGATTTCCCCCACCATAATCTTGTCCGGATCCTGACGGAGGAAGGCACGGAGGACTTTTGCGAAGTCCATGCCCACGGCGTGGTTCACGGGGACTTGGACGATGCCTTCGATCTCATACTCGACCGGGTCTTCTGCGGTGAGGATCTTGGTCCCGATCTTGTTCACCTCCTTGAGGGCGGCGTAGAGGGTGGTCGTCTTACCGGAGCCGGTTGGGCCTGTGACGATGAAAATCCCGTTTGGACGGTCGACAGCCTCCCGAACACCTTTGATAATGTTGGCGGGCATGCTGAGCTTTTCCAGGTCCAGGTTGACTGCGGACTGGTCAAGTACCCGGCAGACCACGCTTTCCCCGAAGGTGGTGGGAAGGGTGCTGACCCGGAGGTCGACGGGGCTGCCTTCAATGGTGATCTTGATCCGGCCGTCCTGCGGGACGCGGCGTTCTGCTATGTTCAGCTCTGAAAGGACTTTGATCCTGGAGATGACGGGGATGGCTAGCGTCAATGGCGGGGGGGCCATTTCGTAGAGGGCACCGTCGATCCGGTAGCGGATTTTGAATTCGTCCTCGAAGGGCTCAAAGTGGATGTCGGAGGCTTTGTCTCGGACGGCCTGGGCAAGCACCAAGTTGACGAAGCGGACGACCGCGCTCTCGTTGGCATGGGAAGCGAGGTCGGCGGAGCCGCTGCCTTCGTCCAGGCCGTCCAGGAGGTCGGAGTCGATGTTGGCCAGGAAGTCGTCGTAGCTTTCTTCTTCGCCGTAGAGTTCGTCCATCACGGAATCGACGATGTCGGGATCCGTGACCTTGACTTCGATGTGGAGGTCGAGCTGGAAATGGAGTTCGTCGAAAATGGAGAAGTTGAAGGGGTCCTTGGGGACGATGGTGAGGGTTTGGCCGTCGAACTCGATGGGGATTACCCCCAACCTGCGAGCCTCTTCCGGCTCGATCATGGAGATGACGGACTGCTCGATTTCCTCAGGCATGTCTCCTAGGTAGTCATAGCCGAGGTAGTTGGCCATGTACTGGAAGAAGTCGGTTCGGGAAAGGAAGTTGTTTTGCAAGACTACGTCGATGACGGACGTCTCGGCCAGGTCACGCTCGTCCAAGTAGGGCTTGAGCGCAGCCAGGTCCACCGCACCGCATTGGTACAGGATGTCGAGGACTGTCTGGTCGTGCTCTTTGAACATTCGGGCGTTTTATTGGTTCTTTTTTCCTAGCTCGTGGTTACAGTAGTTCTGACCTCTGCAAATCATATCGCTGGCCTCTGTCTTGCTAGTGGTTCACTACGGTGGAGCGGAGTACCTCGCTGATGGTGGTCTGTCCGGCGAGGACTTTGCGGACGCCGTCTTCCCGGAGGGTTCGCATGCCAAGCTCGCGGGCCTTGTCCCGGAGGTCGACGACGGTGGCGTTTTCGTAGATCATTTGTTCGATTTCGTCATCCACGAGGAAGATTTCAAAGATGCCCATCCGGCCTTTGAAACCTGTCCCGAGGCATCGTTTGCAGCCGCGCCCACGCATGAAGTTGGCCTCGGAGGCTTGTTCCCGCATGATCCCGAGGGAGTTGAGTTCGGACGGCTCGGGGTCGTAGGGTTCCTTGCAATTGTCGCAGATCCGCCGGACCAGGCGTTGGGCGAGGGCACCGCGGAGGGATGCGGAGACGAGGTAGGGCTTGAGGCCGATGTCCACCAACCGGCTGACGGCACTTGGGGCGTCGTTGGTGTGGAGGGTGCTGAAGACCATGTGGCCGGTCAGGGAGGCGTTGACGGAGATTTCCGCCGTCTCCTTGTCCCGGATTTCCCCGACCATGATAATGTTGGGTGCCTGGCGGAGCATGGCGCGGAGGGCGGCGCCGAAGGTCATCCCGACTTCCCGTTGGACCTGGACTTGGTTGATACCCTTGAGCTGGTACTCGACCGGGTCTTCGCAGGTAATGATCTTACGGTCGGGCTTGTTGATGACGTTGAGGGCGGAGTACAAGGTGGTGGATTTGCCGGAACCGGTGGGGCCGGTGACCAGGAAGATCCCGTCTGGCATGTTGATCATGCGTTCGAAGGTGGATTGGTCGTCGGAGAAGAAGCCGAGCTGGGGGAGGCCGATGGAGAGGCTCTCCTTGTCCAGGATCCGCATGACGATGGATTCGCCGAAATTGGTGGGCACAGTGCTGACCCGGAGGTCGATGGGCTTTCCGTCCACAGCCGTCTGGATCCGGCCGTCCTGCGGGATGCGTTTTTCAGCGATGCTTACCCCTGCCTGGATCTTGAGGCGGGAGATGATGGCGGGTTGGAGGCGCTTGGGTGGGTTTTCGATTTCTTGGAGGACGCCGTCCACACGGAGGCGGACGCGGAAACGGGTCTCCATGGGTTCGAGGTGGATGTCGGATGCCCGGCCGCGGACAGAGTCGGAGATCAGGCCTTGCACGTATTTGACGATCGGGCCGGCGTCCTCTTCCCCGAGGTCGTCCAGGTTGACGTCGAGGTTGTCCAGCTCATGGGTAGTTTGCTCGAAATTCGGGGTGTGGCTACTTTCGCCCCCAGTCGAGGAGTAGGAGCGGTTGATGAAGTCCCGGAGTTGGTCAGCACTGGCGAGGTAAGTGATGATTTCAACGCCCAGGTACTGGCCAATGTCGTCCGTGGCGTCAATGTTGGTAGGGTCTGCAAGGGCGATGTAGAGGGTGTTGTCCTCCATGTAGACCGGGAAGGCATGGTAGCGTTGGGCGAGTGACTCGTGTGTGGTTTCGTCTTGGTGGCGGAGGGCGTCGAGGAGTTCCGGGTAGATTTCAACGTCGTCGAGGTCCACGATGTCCATGTGGAAGTCCTCGGCCAGGCAGTCACGGATTTGGTCGCAGGTCAGGGTATTCTCATTGATGAGTTCCTGGATGACACCCATGTCCGTGTCCAAGTAATCCCCCGCACTTTCGACCTTCTCGCGGATGTGTTCGACGTGGTTCTCCGGAATCAGGCCGTGCATGAGGACTGACTGTAGGGCTGTTTCCGGGGAGGTGAAATGCATGGCGCGGTCCGGAGCCAGGTTTGTCGATTGGGGGTGGTCGGGTTTAGCGGCTGATGGACATCAGGAACTCCGCGTTGGTATTGGTCTTTTTGACCCGGTTGATGAGGGTCTCCATGGCATCAAGGGTGGGTTGGCCTTTCATGCCCCGTCGAAGGAGGTGTATCTTTTGCATTTCTTCGGGGTGGTAGAGGAGTTCTTCTTTCCGGGTGCCGCTTTTTTCCATGTTGAGGGCTGGAAAGATTCGCCTGTCTACCAAGCCCCTGTCAAGGTGGAGTTCCTGGTTTCCTGTCCCTTTGAACTCCTCGAAGATGACTTCGTCCATCTTGCTTCCGGTTTCCACAAGGGCGGTGCCGAGGATGGTGAGGCTGCCGCCATCCTCGATATTGCGGGCGGAGCCGAAGAAGCGTTTGGGGAGTTGAAGGGCGTTGGCCTCCACTCCTCCGGTGAGGATCTTGCCACTGCTGGGAACCACGGTGTTGTAGGCTCGGGCCAGGCGAGTAATAGAGTCCAGGACGATGATCACATCCCTTCCGGCTTCCACCATCCTGCGGGATTTTTCGATGACCATTTCGGCAGCGTGCACGTGGCTTTCTGGGGACTCGTCGAAGGTGGAAGCGATGACTTCCCCAGTGACTTGGCGGCGGAAGTCCGTGACTTCTTCTGGGCGTTCGTCCACCAGCAGGATGATCAGGTGGGCTTCCGGGTAATTGACTTGGATCGCCCTGGCCATACCTTGCATCAGGACGGTCTTCCCGGTGCGGGGAGGAGCCACGATCAGCCCGCGTTGGCCAAAACCTACCGGGGTGATTAGGTCGACGATCCGCATGGAGAGGTTGTCCCAATCGACATCGTTTTTGGTCTCCATGAGGATCCGCTGGGTCGGGTAGTAGGGGACAAGGTCCGTGAAGGCCGGGAGGTGCGCGACTTCGTCTGGATCCATCCCCATGACGTTGATGACCTTTATGGCGATCGGGGTAGAGTCCTCCGGAAGGGCTCCATGGACTTGGCAGTAGACCTCATGGCCATGCTGGAGGCCGTAGCGGTCGACAAGTGCTTTGGGGACAAAGATGTTCAGGGATCGGAGGCGGTAACTGTCCTTCTGGTAGGTGAGCAGGCCGTTGCCGTCTTCCAACGGCTCAAGGATCCCGGTCGCGAAGATCGGGGATTTGTCAGCGAAAAAGTGATCCAACAAGGACTTGATTATCTGGATGCGGGATTGGGAGGCCTGGAGTTCGAGTTCCAGTTTTTGTGCCGCTTCGATGAGGGATTCCAGGTCAAGCCCGTAGAGGTGGTCCAGGCTGACGGGTTCCTTTTTCTCGTCGGAGACTTCAGTGATAAGGTTGCCCAATGCTTCCAGGCTCTCGGCCGGTTCCCATTCCAGGGCGGCGTTGTAAACCGGGTCGCTATCCTGGTTCTGGTAACGTGCGAAGAAGGCTTGGGACTTGTTGCGTTTTTTATCACCTCGGGAGGGGCGGCGGTTATTTTTTTTGTTTTTGCCCTGACCTTGTTGGTTGCCGCCTTGGTTTTGATGGTTGCCATGTTGCGGGTTTGTATTCCCGGGTTTCTTTTTCCTCCGGCGACGGTTCTTATTTTGACCTTCGGCTGGCTCTTCACCAGCTTCACCACTTTCATCCTGGGCTTTCGGCCTTTCAGTCGCTTCGTCGTCTTCCCGTGCGGATTTATCGGGCATCGGGTTGTCAGGGACATCTTCCGGGTCGAAATTCATGACTGCTTGCCCTTTGTGGCTGGGGGATTCTTCGTCCTTTGGGTCGGCGTTGTTGCCGGGCGTATCATCATCTTGGTTTCTCATGCGGGGATGGCTGGTTGGGGGGAAGAAAGATTTGCTGGCTCTGGCAGCCGTGGGTTAGTGGGATGAGGGAGAGTTGGATCAGCGAGGTAAAGGCGGAATACCAAAACCCTGGCATAACTTGCGGATTTGGGCTTCCAGAAAACTGATTGAACCGTTGTTGGTCAGGACGATGTCCGATTTTTCAATTTTTTCAGGGAGGGGTGCCTGGTTGGCCATTCGAGCCAAGGCGTCTTCCCGGGCCATTCCCCGTTGCACGAGGCGTTGGAGCTGGATCCCAGGGGAACTGATTACACAAACTACCAAATCGAAGTGGGTTTCAAGCCTTTTTTCGACCAGCAAGGGAATTTCCACCACCCAGTTGTCTTCAGGTGCTTTTTCCAGAGCATCTCTCCAATGTCGGTTGATCCTTGGGTGGAGGATGCCTTCGAGCACCGCTTTTTTCCCTTTTTCGCGGAAGGCCTGTACCGCGATTTCCTTTCGTTCCAGTGTACCGAATTCCTCCATTACCGCTGATCGAACCCCTTGGTTCCTATCCAACAAATCCCGGGCGATGGAGTCTGTGGACAGTGTCCTCCAACCGGCTTCCCCGAAGATCCGGAGTGCTTCCGATTTACCGCAGCCGATGCCGCCTGTCAGGCCAAGTTTCATGTTTGGTTGGGAGCTGAACCATGGTAGCCGTGAATTTTGAGTCAATTTTTCCTTTGCCACAACCAAGGCACTTTCCGAAGGTGCGGGCGAGTTTTGGAATTCTGATCATGTTTACCCGTTTGTTTTCAGGGACGTTGCTGGGGGTGGAGGCGTTGCCTGTGGAAGTCGAGGTCAACACTGGCGAAATCGGTGACTTGGGATTCGTGATGGTGGGGTTGCCGGATGCGGCGGTGAAAGAATCCCGTGACCGCGTGTTCTCCGCCCTGTCCAACTCCGGGCTCCAGATGCCCTACACCCGCACGACCATCAACCTCGCCCCAGGGAACCTTCGCAAGGAAGGCCCGAGCTTCGACCTGCCCATCGCATTGGGAGCCGCCCTGGCCATGGTCGGGAGGGCGGACTTGCCCCGTGAACCCCAAGATTACTTGGTGGCCGGGGAGCTGGCCTTGTCTTCCGAAGTGCGGGGGGTAAAGGGCGGGTTGATGTTGGCCCGCCTTGCCGCAAAGGAAGGCAAGAAGGGCGTCATCCTTCCCGAAGTCACCGCCAAGGAAGCCGCCTTGGTCGGCGAGGGCTTGGAAATCTACGTGGCAAAGTCCCTGGATGCCGTCTTCCGGTTTTTTACAGAACCGGATGCCGAATTGCCCAGGATGAAGGCGACAGAGCCCGAGGCAATTTGCCTGGAGGCCTACGCCGGGCTGGATTTCTCCGATGTGAAAGGCCAGGAACCTTTGCGCCGTGCCTTGGAAGTCGCCGTTGCCGGCGGGCACAACCTCCTGATGATCGGGCCGCCTGGGGCAGGGAAGTCCATGGTTGCCAAACGTATCCCCTCCATCATGCCCACCCCGATCCGGGACGAATTCCTGGAAATCCTCAGCATCCATTCCTCCGCCGGGATGACCCTCAAAGGCGACGGCCTCGCCTTTGAACGCCCCTTCCGGTCCCCGCACCACACGATTAGCGACGTCGGCCTCCTTGGTGGCGGCTCCATCCCGGGCCCAGGGGAAATCTCCCTTGCCCACAACGGCGTCCTCTTCCTGGACGAACTCCCAGAGTTCAAACGTTCCGCACTCGAAGTCCTACGCCAACCCCTCGAAGACGGAGAAGTCACCATCTCCAGGAGCGCTGGAAAAGTCACATTGCCTTGCTCTTTCATGCTTGTCGCTGCAATGAACCCCTGTCCTTGCGGCTACCTCGGCGACCCCCGCCACGAATGCCGTTGCAGCGTCCAACAAGTCCAACGCTACCGCTCCAAAATCAGCGGGCCCTTGTTGGACCGGATCGACCTCCACATCGAAGTCCCGTCCCTCGGCATTGACGAACTTCGCTCCACCCGGCCCGGCGAAACCTCTTCCTCCATCCGCGACCGCGTCTCCAACGCCCGTGCCATCCAAACCACCCGTTTCCAAGGCACCCCGACCACCTGCAACGCCCGGATGCAACACCGCCAGATCCAGCAAAATTGCCAAATCGGCAAAGCGGAAGGCGACATGCTCCAGCGCGCTATGGAAGACCTCTCCCTCTCCGCCCGCGCCTACGACCGCATCCTCAAAGTCGCCCGAACCATCGCCGACCTCGACGGCAGCCAAACTATCGGCACCGCCCATCTCCTCGAAGCCATCCAATACCGCAGCTTGGACCGGAATTTATTTTACTGAGGGCTGCTATTTTACTGCTACCAACGCAGCGTTTGAACCTGTTGGGCTTGCCCTTCCCTGTTTGCCCTGAGGGTGCTTTGACCTTATTGACTTCATTCATGAGGAAGTGTCGTCCCTCCAGTCAATGCGGTCAATTACGTCCCCACTTCTATCCTTTGGCCAAAATCTCCTTGAAGTGGGGGAAGAGTTTGCGGGCTTTGACTTCGCCGATGCCGTTGATTTCCATGGCTTCTTCTGGGGTTTGGGGGCGGATGGCGGCGAGGTCTTGGAGGACGGCGTTGGAGAAGATGCGGAAGGGGGGGATGTTGCCCTGGATGGCGGCGAGTTGGGCACGTTTCTTTTTGAGTTGTTCGAGGATGTCGCCGTCGATGTTGAGGTTGGGGGCGGAGTGGTCGAGGGCGGGCTTGGCTAAGGTCGCCTTCTTTTTTGTCACCTTTGGTTGGGGCCAGGAGAGACGGAAGGTGGTGAAGCCGCGCATGGCGTCCAGGCCGGCTTGGGTGATGGCGAGAAGTGTGAAGTTTTCTTTCTTTTCGTAGGCGAGGAGGCCTTCTTCTTCCATGGCATTGAAGAGGGCGCGGACGTAAGTTTCGCCTTGGGCTTTGAGCAGGCCGAAGGTAGAAAGGGAGGAGGCTTGGAAGCGGTCGGAGTCGGCATTGGGGTCGCCGACGAGCATTTGGATGATGCGTTTGGGTCCGAAGATGGGTTCGTAATTGCCTTCCCAATCTTTTCGGGACATGCGGCAGACGCCGCTGAGGGCTTTGCGGACGGTGTCGCGCTCTTCGTCGTTGGCGGGTTCTCGGTAGTCGCCGATGGGGTTGTTGGTACAGCCGTTGCACTCGCCGCAGGCTTTGGCCTCCGGGTCGCCAAAGTAGTCGAGGACCCATTGTTGGTGACAACCCCGCGAGTAGGCGAACTTGAGCATGGAGTTCAGCTTGGCGTGGTCGCGTTGGGCTTTCTCGGCGAGGGCGGCGGTATCGATGGGGAGTTGCGAGGGGAGCAGGTCTGGTTGCAGGAGGCGGGTGCCTCTGCGGCGTTGGCCGGGGATGTCAAAGCGGTCGATGGCATGGTTGCGCATGAGGACGCTGATGGCGGTGTGGATGGCCATGGGGTTGGTGCCGGGGCCGAGGTGGTCGCGGATCTCGTCGGCGGACATGTGGACTTCGTGGTTGTTGTCCTGCTTTTGCCGGAGGAGTTGGTAAACCGCTTGGATGACCTCGATGGGCGGGTTGCTGCCTTCTACGAAACGTTCCTGCACGCCTTTGTCCGCGTAGTTGAAGAGGAGTTCGCATGTGCTGGGCTGTCCGTCCCGTCCTGCGCGGCCAGCTTCCTGATAGTAGGCTTCGATGCTGCCGGGGATTTCGAAGTGGGCGACGAAGCGGATGTCCGGCCTGTCGATTCCCATGCCGAAGGCATTGGTGGCGACGGCGATGTTGACCTCCCTTTGGATGAAGCGGTTTTGCATGGTGTCGCGCTCTTCGGGTGAGAGGCCGCCGTGGTAGGTAATGTGGTCGATTTGGGCGGCATGGAGCCGGTCGGAAACCCGTTCGACACTCTTGCGGGTGGCGCAGTAGACGATGCCGTTTTGGTGCTTTTGGATGAGTTCCTCGATGTGGCCGTACTTGGCTTCCATGTTGCTGACGGAGCGGACATTGAAGGCGAGATTGGGGCGGGCGAACCCTGAAATGTGAAGGGCCGGGTCGCGGAGTTTCAAGGTGTCCAGGATGTCCTGGCGGACATCGGGAGTGGCTGTCGCTGTCAATGCGGCGACGGTGGGGCGGCCGAGTATCTCCACGGCTTTGCCGAGTCTCAGGTAATCAGGCCTGAAATCATGCCCCCATTGGGAGAGGCAGTGGGCTTCGTCAATGGCCATGAGGGAGACGTTCATGCCGTCTAGAGCCCGCAAGAAACCTTTGTTGCGGAATCGTTCCGGTGCGATGTAGACAATCTTTACTTCGCCGACTCGGATGCGGTCGAGTTCAGCATATTGTTCTTGTTGGGAGATGGAACTGTTGATGCAGGAAGCCGGGATGCCTTTGGCTTCCAGTGCGTCGACCTGGTCCTTCATCAGGGCGATGAGTGGCGAAATGACGATTGTGACTCCAGGGAGCAGGATCGATGGCAATTGGTAGCAAAGGGACTTGCCTTTGCCTGTGGGCATGATGACCAAGGTATCCTTCCCGTCCAGGATCCCACGAATGATCTCTTCCTGGGGATGTCGGAAGCCGTCGAGGCCGAAGTTGTCCTGGAGGGTTTTTTGGAGTTCCATAAGAAAGTGGAATAAGCTTCCCGCTTTTCTTGCGGATTTAGAAAAATCTCAAGCTGGAAGGTTAGGCCAACCTTTCGAAGCAGCAGGCTGCATTGCTGAAAGCGGTAGAGGGGCTCCGGCTTTCCAAAGGCTTTGCCGGGTTCGAATTTGATTAGCATTGTCCACTTGTATCTTTCCTAAGCCCTTTGGTGCCATCGCGGTGTTTGCAGATGTAGTGGCCGAGTTTGTCTTCGTACCAATTCAGCAGTAGGCCGTCCAATGTGGGATTGAACTCTTCTTACGCCCAATGCCAAAATGGGAGCAGGATATCCGGGATTTGGAGGGCATTGTTGCGGGAACCGGAGTATTGGTAATAGCTTCCTTAGACTTGTTGCCAGCGAAGGGTTTTGACGGTAAGAGCGGCTTCTTTTTCGGAGGCATCGAGGCGTTCGAGTTTGCTCCCTTGGAAACTGGCGAGTAGGCGTTCCATGTTTTCCCACTTTTCGCCTTCCTTCCAGTATTACGGTGGCCAGAAGAAGCGGTTTGTACTGGTAGCACTGCCGTCGCCACGGGGGACGAGGCTCTTTTTCCTCTTTCGCTGAGGAAGTTTGCCACGTCACTGGATTTCCCGACGTTGAGCTGTCCCATCACCCAAAATGACGGGCAAGGATGCAATGGCTGCGTTGGGTCTGGCCGGCGAAGTCATCGGCTTCTTCTATTTTCCCAGTCGCTCGCAAGGCAGTTTTCATGAGGAGTGCTTCGGTTTTGCCTGTGGATTCGGTACGGCGCAGGACTCCTTGGTTGGCCATTTGCCGGAAGAGTTACTTGAGTTTCGTAACGTCCATGCGGGTTAGGAAAATCAATGGTTGTGCCCGGGAGGTAACACGGAACGGCGGCGGAGTTCGAGCCAGAGCCACCAGGCTTGGCGGGCTAGGATTTGGCGGGCGTGGGCAATTTCGCTTTTGCGTTGCTCCAGGTTTTCGTTGGCCATGCGTGAGATATCGTCGAGGTTGTAGACAAAAGCGTTGTCGAGCTGCTCCACTTCCGGGGCGACGTCCCGAGGCATGGCGACATCGACGAGGAACATGGGCTTGCCCCGGCGCTTTTGGAGGGCGTTTTGGATCTCCGAGCCTTGGATTTGGATGTCGGGGGAAGAGGTGGAGCAGAGGATGATGTCGAAGTGGAAGAGGTGTTTATGGAAGTCAGCCAAGTCGATGACGGCGCCCCCGAAGCTTTTGGCGACTTGTAGAGCGTTTTCGTAGGTGCGGCTGGTGACGGTGATGTCCTCGACCCCGCGGCTGTAGAGGGCCTTGGCTGTTTGCTCGGCGACTTCCCCGCTGCCGACAAGGAGGACGCGGCTGCCCTGAAGTTTGCCGAAGATGCGTTCGGCGAGGTTGACGGTCACATTGCCGATGCTGATCTGGCCTTTGGAGATGGCGGTGTGGGAGCGTGCCTTCTTAGCAGCATGGAAACTGCGCTCGAACATGCGGTTGAGGACCATGCCGGTGGTCCCGGCGTTGCGGGCGTAGTCGTAGGCTTCCTTCATTTGCTTGAAGATGTCCGTCTCGCCAACCATTTGGGAATCGAGGCCGGAGGAGACTTCGATGACGTGTTTGAGGACGTCCATGTTGGACTGCTTGTAGGCGTGCCGGTTGAAAAGGCCGGGGTCGATTTGGTTGCGCTCGCAGAAATAGTTGCTAACGCCGTTGGCGACTTCGGGTGTATCTGCCAAGCCGTAGATTTCGAGGCGGTTGCATGTGTTGAGAACCATGCATTCCTGCATGCCTGGGAAATTATGGAGGTCAAGCAGGAGGGATTTGGCGCCGTCCTGGTCGAGAGCGAACTTTTCCCTTACTGCCAACGGGGTACGGTGGTGGGATACCCCTTGGACGAAGAGTGCGTCGAGGTTCCTACTCATGTTGGGCGGGAGCTTTCTTCCCGGGGTCACTGGTATCTTTAATCCCCTTGTTTACTGTGACCATGGAGACCAGGGCGAAGGCAAACGCGGCGATGGAGATCTGGGAAAAGCGTTTGGCGTAGAGGCGGCCAGTCCTGTGTAGGAAAAACATGGCGAGGTATGCTACCCAGACCCCTATGGTGACCCAGAGCTTGGCCGGGGTGACGCCCGCCGGGTCACGGGAGAAATGGATTGCGCCCACAACTACAGAGAAGGTCAGGAAGAGGACGCCCATTAGGAGGAGTTTTTCGGCGGATTGTTCGAGTTGCTGGATGGAGGGGAGGTAGCGTAGGAAGGGGGAAGTCTCTTTCCTGCGGAGGGCTTGATGCTGGACCAGGTACATGATGGCAACCATGGCCAGCAGTGCGAAGATACCGTAACTGAATACGGCGACAGCGGCATGGAGCTCGATCCATGGGCTGTTGAAAAGGCGGTTGTAGGCGGGGTCTTGCCAGTAGTGGGTATCCAACCCGCTGGCAAGTAGGGAGACGGCGCAAAGAGCGGTGGCAAGCCCGGTGGTGAAGAGACCCAGGAGATGGAGTTTGAAAATGAAACGTATGAGCAAGTAGGTTACGACAAAGGACCAGGCGATGAACTGGAGTTGCTCCATGCCGTTTCCTAGCGGGCAGGCGTGGGTGTCCATGCCACGAAAGTAGAGGCCGCGGGTTTGGATTGCGAAGCCGACTAGGACAAAGCCGAGGAAGCCCATGCCTGGGATGCCTTTGCCTTTTCTGGCGAAAAAGATCCCGATGCCAAACCCGGACGCGTACACCAAGGTGGCGACCCAGAGCCATGCGCGGGGGTCTTGTGGTGCTGCGGTTGGGATTTCTGCGAGGGACATGGGGTAGCAGGGAACAGGGTTTATGAACTGATTTGTGCCAATTTGCCGATGGAGTGGATGCCGTTTTCGCCTTCGGACCATTTGCGGATGCGTCCTTCAAGGAATTGAATCCAGGAGGGGTGTTCATTAAGACACGGGATGAGTTCGAAGTCCCGGCCGCCGGCATGCTGGTATTCCTCTTTGCCCCCCATACCGATTTCTTCGAGAGTTTCTAGGCAGTCGGATACGAAGGCTGGGGAGATCATGAGGAGTTTTTTGTAGCCGCGTTTGCCGTATGCGCGGAGGACTTGGTTGGTGTAGGGTTCGAGCCAGGGATCCTTGCCGAGGCGGGATTGGAAGGCGACGCTGCATTTTTCTTCCGGGATGCCGGCTTTGCGGACAAATTCGTCAGCGGTGCGGAGGCATTGGTGTCGGTAGCACGTGGAGTGGGCAGGGTGACAGGTGGCGCAGCAGTCCTTTGTTACCATGCAGTGCTCATGGGAGGGGTCGCTTTTGCGGAGGTGACGCTCGGGGATGCCGTGGAAGGTAAAGAGGAGGTGGTCGAAGTCCTTTTCAAGGAATGGCTTGGAGGCGTCGACAAGGGCCGTAATGTAGTCGTCGTCCGCGAAGAAGGGGGGAAGGAGGGAGACAGTGAATGGGGAGCCAAGACCTTTAATGAGCCCCATGGTCTTGACCACTACGGTTTCGTAGCTGGACATCGCATATTGGGGGTAGAGAGGCATGATGAAGAGGTCGGTGACCCCGGCTTGTTGGAGGCGATCCAGCGCGCTGGCGATGTCAGGCTTGGCGTACATCATGGCGAGGTCGATGGGGAAATCGAACGACTTTTGGATTTTCTCCTGGACGTGGCGGCTGGTGGCGAGGAGGGGGGAGCCTTCGTCCGTCCAGATGCGGCCGTACTCCTCGATCTTGACCTGGGGGCGTTTTTTTGGGCCGAGCATGTAGGAGACGAGGAGGCGGCGGCTCCAGTGTGGGAGGTCGATGACGCGGCCGTCCATGAGGAATTCGTCGAGGTATTCGCGTATGGCGGGAACGGAGAGGGCTTCTGGGGAGCCAAGGTTGAGGAGGAGGACGCCTTGTTTCATTGGAGGTTGGATGTCAGTGGTCAGTGGTCAGCTTAGGTGTAGCTGGTGCGGGCTTTTAACGCACTACGGAGGGTAATTGGATCAGCATAAGTTACGCCGCTGCCGCTGGGGATGCCGAAGCCGATGCGGGAGATTTGGGCGGGGGAACCGGCGAGGGTGTGCTGTTGGATGTAGTGGCAGGTGGCTTCGCCTTCGATGTCGTTGGAGAGGGCTAGGATGATTTCGTAGGGAGGGTGGTCGATGCAGCGTTTGGCAAGGAGCGAGAGGTTTAGTTCGTCCGGGCCAATGCCATTTACGGGGGAGAGTTTGCCGTGGAGGACGTGGTAGAGCCCCCTGTAGGTGCCGGAACGTTCGAAGGCGACGAGGTCTGGGACTTGTTCGACAACGCAGATGGAGTCCTGGTTGCGTGTGTGGTCCGAGCAGATGTTGCATTTTTCATGTTCGGCGAGGTTCCCGCATAGGCCGCAACGGCGGATATGGCGTCCGGCCTCCTGGAGGGCATTGATGAGCTTGGGGAGGCGAGCCGGTTTTTCTACCAGGAGGTGGAGGGCGATTTTTTCTGCCGAACGCGCACCCAACCCGGGGAGGGGCTTGAGGGCTTTGATCAGGTCTTCGAATGCGGGTGTCATCTAGCGCGTGAAAATGCTCAGGATGGGGAGGGGGGCAAGTTTGGAAAGGTAGAAAAAGAGGAAGGGAGAGACGGGTAGCGCGAGGTTACTCAATTTTGCCGGTGGTGGCGATTTAGAAGTGGTTTTTGCCGTTTTGGTTGCGCAGGAGGTAAACCCAGGCGGAGTTGTTATGGCAGTGTAGGTAGGGATAGATTTGTGTGGCAGTGCAGTGCCAGCCTTTGCCTTCCATACTGCGCCAGAGGTCGAGGTCGGAGGTGGCTTCGAATCAGACCCATCGGGGGAGATCGTGGTAGACCCATTTGCCGATGTTTTAGAAATATACGATGCTGATGGAGGAGTCGTGCCATCCACCGCCCATGGGTTGTGATTTTGCCCATGGACCCATGTTCGACACGGAGCCTGCGGCGGTGGATCTTTTTGTCCCGGAGTTTTTCCAGCCTTCGGGTTTTTTTGCGAACGGCGTTTGGTATCAGATATGCCCTCCGTTTACCCTGATGCCTCTACCAAGGCTGATTCGCCGATATAGCTTCCTTCCAGGGAGCATGGGGTCAGGTGCCAGGTACTTATGACGGCAGGAAGCCTTTGTGCTCCAGCCAATTAAAATTTGGCTGAACGATACGCCTTACCCCTGGGAATTGGAAAGTTTTCACGGGGGTGACTTCGCCCATGCTGCTAGTTTACAACCATTGATTTTGGAAATATCAGCCAGGGCTGTCATCCCATGCCTGGGCAATCGGTGCAGGCCATGCCCCCGAATACCCCAGGAAAACAATCACATCAGGCCGGGAATCCCCATGCCTGCTTGGATTTCCTGCATTGCCTCTTCGTTGGTTTCCTTGGCTTTGGCCGCTGCTTCCTTGATGGCTTCCAAAAGGGTTTCTTCAACCAATTCGGCATCTTCCTTGAGGAATTCAGGGTCGAGTTTGAGGGAAAGGAAGTCCCCTTGGCCATTTATTTTGACCGCTACGGCTCCGCCCCCGCAAGAGACGTCTATTTCTTGCTGGGCAAGCTTTTCCTGGGCTTGCTCCATCTTGCGCTGCATTTTCTGGGCTTGTTTGAGAAGTTTTCCGACGCCGGCCATTGGTGTTACGATTTTGAGAGTTAAGGGTTGGGAGAATTTGAAATGGCGAATTACTCTAAACGTAGCCTTGCTTGGTGGGCTTGATGACGAGCTCGGGGATGTGGGCGCGTGGGGGGAGTTTGGCTACCATGAGGACAGCTTGTGCCACATCTTCGGCCTGGAGGATGCTTTGACGGTGCTCCTCGGGCGGCGGGATCGGGCGGTTGTTCAGTATGGGGGTGTTGACCTCGCCGGGGTAGATGTTGGTGACGCGGATGCCTAGGTCCTTGACCTCTTCCGAGACGGTTGTGCCTAAGGCGGTCATGGCAAACTTGGAGGCGTTGTAGGCCACCCCGCCAAGGAGGGCAGCGCGTTTGCCTGCTACGGAGGAGATGTTGATGATGATGCCATCCTGGCGGGGGCGCATGTCCTCCAGGGCGCAGCGCATGCAGTCGTATGCTCCCGTGGCGTTGATTCGTAACAGGTTGTCCCAGTCTGCGGGGGAAAGGTTTTCCATGGTACGTTTGGCCACGTTGATACCAGCGCAATTGACCATTATGTCGAGTGGGCCAACTTCCTTGACAAACCATGCGAACAGGGACTCCACTTGGCCGCGATCCCCGACATCAACGGTATGGGTGAGGATTCCGGGCGCCTTGGCCGCGACTGTGTCCAACTTTTCTTGGCGTCGTCCGGCTATGGCCGTTTTCCAACCTTCTTTGTCAAAGGAGAGGGCGATGGCCTCACCCATGCCCGTGCCACCGCCGATGATGAGTGCGTTCCTGGACATGTACTGCTAAGATTTCTTCGCGGCCTGTTTCCTTGGCGCCTTTAAGTTGTTATTTTCAAACTCGAAGGAGAGCTTGTTGCCCTTGATGAAGAGGCGGGCGGCGAAGTTGCGACCGGTTTTCCTGGATTTGAACCCCTCGATCAGGTCGGATTTCGCCCCGTGGAGGAGCTTGAGGTATTGGTCACGTGTGACGGTGTTGGTTAGGACAGTACGACTGAATCTTTTAAATGGGGACGTGCCTGTGCAGGTGCAATCCGGGCATACCCAGGCGGTCGGGGTTTCATAGATTTTCTTTTTGCAGGAAGGGCATTCCCCGACTGCTTCAAATTGGCGGGGATCGACTTCTTCGTCGGACTGATCCTGGTTTTTGTTCTCGTTGAATTCGAACTTGACCCGGAAACTCTCCAAATCGAGGCGCAGGCAGGCCGTGAAGGGCTTTCCCGCCTTGGATACAAAACCTTCGAGCGGGCCGATGACCCCTTTGTCGAGGAGATCCCGGACTTCATCTTTTTCCAGGCGACGGTTGCCCATGGTCTTGTTGATCTTGAGCTTGCGGTCGCCGGAAATGTAGAGGGTTAGGGTTTCGAGGATCGGCTTGCCGTCAGTAGGGGAGGGGATGTCGGTCGGGGTGGCTTGGCTGGATTCGTCAAACGCATTAACCCGGTCCACAATGCTTTGGGTGAATTTTTTGATCCCTAGCATGAACTCGGCCCTGGAGAGTTCGCCGCGCTCCATTTGGAGGAGCTTGTGTTCCCATTCTCCGGTCATGTCGGGGCTGGTGAGGCCATCGACTTTTACGTTGTCGAGGAACTTGATCAGGTCGTGCGCTTTGTCGCAGGGGTGGATTTCGCGTCCTTCCCGGCGGATGTAGGCTTCTTTGATGAGGTGTTCGATGGTGGCCGCCCGGGTCGCCGGGGTCCCGAGGCCTTTTTCTTTCATGGCTTCGGCCATGTCCTCGTCCTCGACGAGTTTCCCCGCGCCTTCCATGGCGGACAGGAGCGTGGCTTCGTTGTACCTTGGAGGCGGTTTTGTAACTTCGTCAATCTGTTGGACTGAGACGGTCGTGCCATTCGGGGGTTGGCCGTCAGCAGGGGAAAGGGGGACGAGGTTTTCCTTGTTGTCCTGGGTCTTGCCGTAAACGGCGAGCCAGGAGGGTTCCACGAGGACTTTGCCTTCCGTTTTGAAGGTATGCCCTTCGATTATTGAGAGCCGGGTAGTGACGTCGAATTGGGCGGGGGGATAAAAGGCGGCGATGAACCGGGCCACGATCATCCCGTAGATCTTTTGTTCCTGTTCCGTGAGTTTTTTTGGGTGGAGCTGGGTGGGGACAATCGCAAAGTGGTCGCTGACTTGCTTGTTGTTGAAGATCCGCTTGTTGGAGGGTGCGACCCAGTCCTTTTCTAGGACGTGCTTCGCATGCTCGGCCAAGGGGCCTTCGATGGATTCGAGGGTTTTGACGCAGGTGGATGGGTAATCCTCTGGAAGTGCGCGGGATTCGGTTCGCGGATAGGTGATGGCCTTGTGTTTTTCGTAAAGGGCCTGGGCGTACTGGAGGGTGCGGCTTGCGGAATATCCGAAGCGGGTGTTGGCCTCGCGCTGGAGGCTGGTGAGGTCGTAGAGGCGAGGGGCGGTCTGGGGTGTGCGCTTCTTGCTTTCCTTGATTTGCGCTGGCGAGCCGGCTCGGATTTGGGAGGCGATGGCCTTTGCTCCTGCCAAGTCCCAGATTCGGTCAGGGCGGTCGTGCTTATCATCCTCGGCTTTTTTGAAATCCGGGCGTTGGTACCAACCTTCGTATTCACCAGATTGGATGCGGATTACCGCACTGATCCGGGCGTACTCCTGGGGTTTGAAATTATTGATCTCGTTTTCGCGGTTGACGACGAGGGTGAGGGTGGGGGTCTGGACGCGGCCGACAGTGGTCATCTTCCTCAGTCCTCCCATCTGGAGGGTGATGGCGCGGGTGCCGTTGATGCCGATCAGCCAGTCAGCCTCCGAGCGGCAGCGGGCGGCGTGCTGGAGCGGGACCATCTCGTCCCCGGAGCGGGGTTTGTTGTAGGCGTCACGGATTGCCCCAGGGGTCATGGAGAGCATCCACATCCGTCGGATCGGCTTATTACATTTGGCCAGGTCGTAGATGTAGGTGAAGATGAGTTCGCCTTCCCGTCCGGCGTCGCAAGCATTATAGACCTCGCTGACGTCAGGGCGTTTAAGCAGGGATTCGAGGAGGGTGAAACGGGACTTGGTCTTGGGGATGACCTTGAGTTGGAATTCTTCAGGGAGGATAGGGAGGGTCTCGGGTTTCCAGAATTTCAACTTCCGATCGATGTCCTCGGGCATGTACAACTCCACCAAGTGGCCAACGGCCGAACAGATGACCAAGTCATCGCCTTCAAAGTAATCCTCTTTTCCTTTTCCATGTTTGGTGAACCCGGAATTTTTGCCCCCTAGGGCGCGGCAAAGGTCTGCGGCTACGCTCGGTTTCTCGGCGATGATCAGTTTTTTCATAAGTTGGTTTTGCAGGGGGGCCGGGGAGTTTAGTATAGGTGTAAGGTTGGGTCAGCCAAGGAGTTCTTTGACCAGGGAGTCGAGGTTGCCGAGTAGCTCGCCAATGGTCTCCTTTGTTTCGTTGCCCATGTTTGAAATCCGGAAAGTCTTGCCTTTGAGCTGGCCGTAACCCCCGTCGATCACACAATTGTGGCGTTCTTTCAAAAGACGGTTGAGTGAAGGAATGTCAAGACCCCGGGTATTTTTCACACAGCTCAGGCTTTTGGCGGCGTATTGCTCCTCAGGCAAGAGTTCGAAGCCGTTCTTTTTCACCCAGTTGCGCACCATGTTATTGAGCGCCTCGTGGCGGGCAAAACGATTTTCCAAGCCTTCCGCTTCAAAGACGCCGAGTTGGTGGCTTAGGCCGTAAATGTGTGGGATGACCGGTGTGCTCGGAGTCATGCCTTTCTCGTGGTTGTTGAGGAATTCGTGGAAATCGAAATAGTAGCCGCGGCCTTCCACTTTGGCTGCCCGGTCGAGGGCGCGCTGGCTGACGGAGAATAGTGCCAGACCTGGGGGGAGTGCGATCGCTTTTTGGGAGCCGGTAAGCATGATGTCGATCCCTAGTTCGTCCTTCGGGATGGGTACGGCAGAGCAGGAGCTGACCGTATCCACGATGGAAATGACATCAGGGAATTCCCTCAGCACTGCCATGATTTCGGGTAAGGGGTTCATGACCCCTGTGGAAGTTTCGTTATGAACCAGGGTTATGGAATCATACTCCCCGGAGGACAATGCCTTGCGAAGGTCTTCCGGGTCGATGTGCTTCCCCCATTCAACTTGGAGCCCTCCGGCCTCTTTCCCACAACGGCGGGCAACATCGAGCCACTTGTCGGAAAATGCACCGCACATGCAGTTGAGCACTTTTTTGGCGGTAACGTTCCGCAAAGAGCCTTCCATCACCCCCCAGGCACTACTGGTACTGATGAAGACGGGATCCTTGGTGCCAAAAAGCTTTTGCAAGCCGGGTTGGATGGCGTTGTAGAGCTCCACAAAGTCTGCACTTCGGTGCCCGACCACGGGGGTGGTCATCGCCTTGTAGGTGTCGGCCGACACATCGATCGGGCCTGGGATGTACAATTTGTAACTCATTTCTATCAGGGAAAATTCTACTATTATTTTTTGAAAAGGGGATTTGGTATGGAAGGGGGTCAGTTGCCTTTCATCACCAGGACTTTGGGCTTCCAGCCCGAAGCCTCCGAAGCCTCCGCTTGGGCAAAGGCAAGGATCACAAGCAAGTCGCCCTTTTCCCCAAGCCTGGCTGCAGCACCGTTGAGTTCGATGGCGCTGCTTCCGGCATCCCTCGGGATGGCATAGGTTTCAAAACGGTCGCCCGTGTTGATATTCCCCACCAGTATCTTTTCATAGGGGAACAAACCCACCTCTTCCATCCAAGCGCTGTCAATGCCAAGGCTACCCTCGTAGTGGAGGTTGGAGTCCGTGACCTTGGCGCGCAGGATTTTTGATTTTAATAATGTGACCAACATCTTCAGCCGTCCCAAAATATTACCCCCCCCCGACTTTCAACCTTTTTTTGCAGTGGTATGAACAGGGTTCCTTAGAACCCATTTTCCACGCTACTGTGAACGGGGTGTTTTTCCTCCTCTGGGCCGGGTTACAGGGATCCTCCCGCACCCTGAATGTGAATAACTTGTAATAACTTGGTGTTTCCATGGCCAGTGGGGTGTGCATGATTAAGTGGAGTTTGTGAACGCGCCACTTTGCGAAGAAACCTACCCTAGGCAACAGAGCCAGTCAGACAACAATACACAACAACACCCCCCAACTCTGTAACGGACTGACTATGGGCGACACCCCCCCAAACACCCCCCAACCCCAATTGTTGCCCATCCTGTCAGGCACCTCTGACACTCAGTAAACCCCAGAAGTACTGAAGGTTCGTTTACCCCGGCGACCTTTTTCCCCAAAGTCAAGGCACGTCCCTCTCCGGACGTGCCTTACTTTTTTTATTGGGCAAGGGTTAGGACGGATTGGGGCTTGCGATCCTATTGGGGGATGTTTCGTTCGGCAGGATGGAACTACAACCCGAACCCTCCAGAATCATTGAAATCGTCCTCCAGGCCGGTGAGGCTATCATGGAAATCTACCAACGGGAGTTTACCGTAGAGGAGAAGGTGGACAAATCACCCCTGACCGAAGCTGACAAAAAGGCCAATGACATCATCGTCGCGGGGCTTAAGGAAACTTATCCGGCCATCCCCATCATCTCCGAGGAAATCCTCAATCTACCCTACACCGACCGGAAGGGATGGCGGCAGTTTTGGTTGGTCGACCCTTTGGACGGCACCAAGGAATTTATAAAAAAGAACGGGGAGTTCACTGTGAACATCGCCTTGGTCGAGGATGGGGTTCCTTCGCTTGGAGTGGTGTATCAGCCGGCGAAAGACAAGCTTTACTATGCCTCCAAAGGGCAGGGCGCAGTGAAAACCAGCCCCGAAGGAGGAACCCAGCCCCTGGGCGGGGGCGAACATTATTCCGGGCTCGCCAAAGTCCGCGTGGTGGCCAGCCGCTCCCACATGTCCCCGGAAACAGAGGAATTTGTTGAAAGCCTCAAGTCACTAGGCAAGGAAATCGACCTGCTCTCATCGGGGAGTTCCTTGAAAATCTGTCTCGTGGCGGAAGGCGAGGCCGACGTTTATCCCCGTTTTGCACCGACCATGGAATGGGATACCGCAGCAGCCCACGCAATTGCCCTGGAAACAGGACGCCAGATCCTCAACCCCGAAACCCGCAAACCACTCCGGTATAACAAGGAAAACCTGCTCAACCCTTGGTTCATCGTGGAGTGAGGGCTATCGGGAGGTGCGGTCGGAGCAGCTGTTGAAGGGCACGAATACTACGGCGGCGACGGTTTTTTCCAAATGGCTACCATCCAATCCTTTTTTGATGACCTTCAAACTTGCTTACTGTGTGGCATTCCTACCGGGATGACCATCCAGCCTCCCTGCCTCAGGTGTTCGAACAAGACTTGGGAAACCAGATCCGGGGCTGCGGTGGCGATGATGCGGTCGAACGGAGCCTTTCCCGGCAGCCCGTGATTCCCGTCCCCTAGGATGACCCGGCTTTCGTCCATACCCTAGCCCGCATTTCTCACGGAATTCCTGCTACTACTTGCTGCACAGCACCATGACTTCGCCCCGCTCATGTCATCCTTGAGCAGGGTGTACTCACCCAGCCCGGCGTCTTCCATTTCCCGGGACTTGTCCTGGAGCCGTTCGCTGCGTCTCGCGACGAAATTCCGTGAGAATTGCGGGCTGGAACGCCATCGACCTGGGTTCCCCTGGATTTCTTCGAACCTTGCCCACATCTCCTCCAGGTATTGTTCCTCCTGGTTTTCACCCCAGGTTTCAAGGGTGTATGCCCGGATGGACCGTAAGTCCCCCAAGGCGGCTTCGGTAAATTCCAAATCCATGCAATTGGTTACCCTTCAAGCCCTCGGACCAGATCCTTGAATTCTTCCTTGGACTTGATCCGAGTGACTTCTCTAGCCTCAAGTTGGGCAAACCCAATCGCCGCCTCCCGTCTTAGCCAATCGTTCTCCTGTTCCTGCTTTTGGACGATCCGTAATGCTTCCCGGATCACTTCGCTTGCATTGTTGTACAGCCCGGATTCCACCTTTTGTTTGACGGACCGTTCTAATTCAGGAGTGAGGGAAATGTTCATCACCTTAAACTGTACTTGCCCCAATGTATGTCAAACTTTGCTAAACTTTGTCTTGGGGGGGGTGTCGGCTATCTTCTGAAACTGGGATTCCAGCGTACTATACTGCCCCACCTCATAATTTCGGAGTTTGGGTGAAGCAGACTTTCAGCCTGCAATTAATAATCTTATACAACCTGGGGCGCTGCCCCAGGCTACGATGAACGAGCCCTTCAGGCTCAAATGGTTGCGATGAAAACCTGCATCGCACCGGCATATCCTCAAGCCCAAGGGGCTTACTCACCGTAGCCCAGGGCAGCGTCCTGGGACTTGGCATGCGAATCATATGCAGGCTGAAGGCCTGCTTCATCCATGGATGTTGGATATTTCAAGAATACAGGCTCCGAAAACAGATGTATTCTCTGGAATTATGAGGAGGGGTAGTATAAATCAGAAGTCGGCTTGGATGAGGTAGGCTGTTTCACCTTTGGCGTTAGTGACCTTCTTGCCGCCGTTGGCCAGGATGGCCTTTTCGGCCACATTGGCGATGCGGGTGACGATGTCGCTGATTTTTGTCTTTTCGGGTAAGCCTTCGCGGGTGTGGTTGGCGTAGGTCCCGTAGAAGGGTTCCGCCGCGTTTTCGGTGTGGATCATCTTGTAGTCTTCCGGCAAGTTTTTCGCCCCGTTGACGACCCCGATGAGTGCACCGAGGGTTGCGGGTTGGTTGTCGCTGTCGAGCCCGGCAGTGGTTGCAATGGACAAGGTTTCCTTAAAATCGCCCTTCGCGTAAATCAAGGCCATGATTCCCATGAGGCCGTTGGGCAAGGCGTCGACGATGGAGGACAGGTCCTTCGGTTTGTCCTTCTTGTAGTACTTTTCGTAAATCAGCTTCCGGGTGACCCGCCAATCGGGGTTTTCCGTACACCACTTTTGGACGTCCAGGATGCCTTGGTACAAGATGTTGTCCTGCGGGATTTGTGCCATGCCGAGCCGGAGGAGTTGGTCGTAATCGGATTCGAAATAGGCGGCGCTAATCATGGCGGCGTAAAACTTGGCCAGGTACAGGGCGTAATCGTCATTTGTGATGCGCCCGAACCATTCCGCCCCGGCGGCGGCTTCGCCAGTCATGCCGGGATAAAAGGAACCCCAGATTTCGGTGGAGATGGAGGCCATCAGGTCGTGCCACCAGGGGTTGTTTTGCATGGTCCCGGTTGCCGGGGGCATCGCGCCTTTGCGGATGGCTTTGACCGCGCGTTCCGTGGATACCCAGACCATGCGCGTGACATGCTTGTCCAGCATGGGGGCAATCTCTTCATAGGTGATGTCCAGCCCGTACATTTCGACCCCGTGGAGGGTGAGGAACTCCAGGTCGTGGTCGTCGTCGGAGGGGGCACCATGGTAATCGCGTACCTGCTGGTCCATGTTGCCCCGCCAATCGGTGTTGATTTTGATGTTCCCGTTGTTGCGCTGGGTGAAGAACTTGTCGACCGTGACCGGGACGGGTTCTTCGATGTAAAGCAGCTCGAAGGGGAAGCCGAAGTAGTTGCCGATGATTTGGCCGAGCCAGTATCCGGCAACTTTGTCCTCCAGTTCCGCCCTGGTGATTTCCCGTTGTGTCCGAATGACTTCCTTTGTCTTCATGGGGGTCACCGGTTGTGTGCTGCTGTGCCCCAGGAACTCGAGTTCCGCCAACTGGATGCCATCCTTGGGGTTGCCGCTTTGGTTGGAGCGGATGTTGAGCCCGTAGTGGCGGTATGAACCGGGTCGGCTGACAGGATAAGTTTTGGTTTCGCCGCGCCGTCCGAAAGTTTCGTCCTTGCGGTTATCCAGGGGCGTCCAGTTTTTCCCGTCAGTCGAACCATGCAGTTCCCAGTCCTTCGGATCGCGTCCGGGAACATCTTTGGAGCTAGTGAGGGAGTAGCGGGCAACGGTCGCGTCCTTGCCAGCACCGAGGTGGACTTGCAGCCATCCAGAGGCATGGCCATCCCCGCTGTACCACTGGGTGTTCCTGTCCCCGTCGAAGGCTTTGGCCGGGCCTTCGGTGTCCGCCCCCCAGTAGGTGCTGTGGGCGTTTGCGGTAAAGGATGCCCCGTCCAGCTTTATGTTCCCAATGAGTTGCCCGCCCGCGACCTTGGAGTCCTGGGATTCGCCTGCATCGTTCAGGGAGCTGACTACGTAGTGGTAGGAGCCGGGGGCGAGTCCGTCGTCACGGAAAGAGGTTCCGGCCGTATTGGCAATGAGGGTGAACGGCCCGTCTGGGGAAGTTGCGCGTTTGATGTTGTAGCGAGTTGCCCTGGGGACGGATTTCCAGGACAAATCCACCTTCGACTCATCAGGGGCTGCGACCGGAGCTGCGGGGGCTTGTGGGGCGACTTGGCCATGGACTTCACCATAGAACTCGATTTCCGCCACGTTGCACCAGCGTTCTCCGGTGGTTTGGATGTAACGAAGATAGCGGAAGGGGGTGTTTGACTGGACAACCTGGGAGGTGAGGACTCCGTCCGGTGGCCCGTTGGCAATGGTGCACAGGTCGCTCACGCCTTCGCTGAAGTCCGCAGTATTGGAGCCTTGGAAGGTGCCGCCGACCATCCGTCCGCCGAAGTATTTGCGGGGGGCGTATTTGACCTTCGTAACCTTGGCGGTGACGCCTTCCCCGATGTCGATGCCTGCCCAAGCGTTGGTTGTCGGCGGGTCGAAATAGTTATCGAAAGAGCCGTCGAAGAGGGTGGTGATGCTTGCCCCGGAATTTTTGTAGGAACCCTCTGTGCCGATAACCTTCCCGTGGAGCTTCCCGTCCGCAGTGGCCTTGGCTTCCTTGCTGTCTGCCACCGTGCCATCCGGATTGTTGGCAGAAACCACGTAGGAGTAGGTCGTGCCAGCGGTCAGGCCCGGGTCGATGTAGGAAAGGAGCATCCGGCCTGTTGTGGCAATAGTTGTGTAAGGGCCTCCGCTTTGGGTTGCGCGCTTCACATCATAGCTTTCCGCATGTGCCGAACCTGTCCAGGAAAGGGCTATTTGCCTGCCTTGTACCACCACCCTCGGCGTACCTGGAGGCGCGCCTTTGGCAATCGGTTCGAGGCTGTGGGTCAAGGTCGTGAAGCCAAGCCCGTCAAACCCACCGCTGGTGCCGCCAAAGTTGAACCCTCCGCCTTCCGGCCTGTTCCGCCGGGCATACTTTTCTGTCCAGGGTGCGGCCATCCCCTTGCGGTTGACGTAGTGGTTGTAGACGAGGTCCCAACCTGGCCGGAGGATGCCCCGGCCTCCGCCATTCACATTGGTTTGTACCCAGAACAACTCTTTGCCCGGATGTTTGTGGACGTAGACGTAGGTCGTCCACGGGACCTCATGCCCGACATTGTATTTCGAGATGTATTCCACCCCGGCGAAGAAACGGTTGTCCTGTGCCCCGTAGAGGTCGACGCCTTGGTTCCATGCAATTTCACAAACCGTCCCGAGAAGCTGCGGCCCCATCAAAGAATGCCCCTGGTCCCGGCCGCTTTCCTGCCATTGCCCGAGGCCATCCGGATGGACGAACTGGACGGCCTGCCGGATGTTCTCGTTCCCCGGGCCGTTGTGGAAATAATCCACGGCTTTGGAAAAAATTGCCCGGTCGTCACAAAGCACCCCGATGGCCATCATGGAGGCCTGGTTGGCATGAACCCAGTTGGCCCAGTAGTGGGTGGGAACAGTCCCGTAACGGGCTTCAAGGAACCATTTGTTGCCCGTGTAAAACTCGTCCAGCATGTAGGCTTGGAACCGTTTGAAATCCTTCCTGTCCCAACCTTCGTACTCCCGCAACAACTCCGCCCCGCAGGCAAATTGGTATCCATACAAGCCTTGCCGGAGCCCCGCATTCGTATTGCCGTACCAGCCCTCCGAATTGCCGTCCGGTTCCGGGTCTTTCCCTGCCGGGCCGTGGGTGGTTGCCCAGGCATTGTAGATTTGCACCGCCTTGTCCGCGAACCTCTTGTCCCCCGAGCCATGGTACCGCAACGCGAGTTGGTAGCCCCGCGCCGCATCCCTGGCCAAGCGGATGAAGTTGCTCCCTTTGTCCGAATCCACGTAGACGGTCGGCGTGGCTTCCGGGTTGTGGCGGAGGAAGCCGTCCGTGTTCCGAACCAGGATGTCCCAGCTCCCTATCCAGGGTTCCTCGCCAGCGGCGACCTTCGCCGCCATCCTCTCCAAATCCGCCTTTGTGGACAACAGGCCAGGATGGACAAACGGACTTTCCGCCGGGCGAGTGGGGACTTTGGCCACATTGGAAGATTCTACCGCGACTACTTCCGGTTTGCTTTTCCCCTCGTCACCGCACGCAGACAGGAGCACACCCAATAAGGCGAGGAGGCCGGGCTGGATTGTACGTCGAATTGGATAGGTTTCTATTTTCAATATGGGTACGTCGAATTTGGGTGGGTTCAGCAGACTGTTCCAGTCGCGTCCCATGCAATCCTAATGATGAGATTTTGAAAAGGAGGAAACTGATGAAATAGAGGCAGCGGAGGAGTACGGACTACAGAATTGCTCTACTGGCAAGCACTCCAACCTCTGCTTGCTCTTCTCTAGAAAATTCTAGCATCCCTTAGCCCCGGGCTATTAACTGCACGGAATGAAAAAACTCTCCCGTCTAACCTGTAACCTCACCCTTGCCCTGTTGTCCCTGGGAACCTTTGCTTTTGGCGGGCAAAAAGAGCTGTCTGTCCGTGCCAGCGAGATTAACCCCCAGGCCAAGGAACATCCGGAAATTGGTTTCACTTTCAAGGATGCAAAAGGAAAAGCCCAGGACCTCCAGTACGCAGTGGTGGACACCAGTGCGCCCTCACGTGGGCAACTTGTCATCTGGTTAATGGGGCACAACAAGGAGCTGGCCGGATACCTCTCCGGCCTCGGGCTTCACTACATCCAGCCCCACTATGCAAACCGTTGGTTTTCCACCGTTCCCAAAGAGACCCATGACACAGGCGAATGCCTCGGCAACATCCGCCTGGAGGCGTCCACTGGGGAAGACCATAGCCCGCTGGTCAACATCCCGAAGCCTGATGGCCTTGCCGCCCGTTCCGTCCAGCTGGTCAAGTGGTTGGCCAAGGAAAACCCGGAGGGAAAATGGGGGCAATTCCTGTCCAAGGACGGCAAGGATTTGCTTTGGGAAAAAGTTATCCTCTCCGGCATTTCCCATGGTTCGACTACCGCCGCCCGTTTTGCCAAGCACCAGAAAGTCGCCCGGGTCGTTTCATTGTCTGGCCCGCGTGACCAGTTGGAGTCCTGGCAAGCCCTTCCTTCGGCCACCCCCGAAAACCGCTATTTCGGCTTCACCCACATCCTCGACAGCGGCTGGACGGGCAACCATTATTGCCGTTCCTGGCAAATGCTCGGGCTGGCAAAGTTCGGTCCGCTCGTGAACGTCGAAAAGTCCCGCCCGCCCTACGGCAACTCCCGCCGCCTCGTCACCGACTTCGATGTCGGCGGTGATGCAAAGAAGGCCCACTCCATTGTCGTCCGTGGGGAAAGGTGGCATGACGTCTGGCGCTATCTCTACACGCATCCTGTCGGGGAAGTCGGCAAACCTGTCCCGGACGACCCGGTTTGCGTGGTGCAGAAACCCAAGTGAGTGGAACCTGCAGTCTTAATATCGCAATGAGAAACCTTTCCCCGCTTACCTGCACACTCACCCTTGCCCTGTTGTTCCTGGGTTCCACGGAAGCCTGGTCCAATGAGCCCGCCGCCATTGACTACATCCGCGATGTCCGGCCGATTTTGCACGACCACTGCGTGAAGTGCCACGGGGCGGAGAAGCGGGAAGGGGGCTTGCGGCTGGACGTGAAGAAACTCGTCTTCCATGGCGGCGATTCGGGGAAGGTCATCGACCTGGAGAAGCCGGGGGAAAGCGAGTTGGTCTACCGGGTGGAGACGGACGACAAGGACGACATCATGCCACCTAAGGGCAAGCATTTGACGGCAGCCCAAATCGATGTCCTCAAGAAGTGGATTGCCCAAGGTGCCGTCTGGCCGGACGGGGTGGACGATGTGGAGGAAGTCCCCGACTTTTGGTCCTTCCTGCCGGTGTCTTCGCCGGCTTTGCCAGACCGTCCCGAAGACCACCCAATCGACAAGTTTGTCCGCTTCCGGTTGGCTGCTGAAAAGCTGGCGCCTTCCCCGAAAGCCGACCGCAACACATTGCTCCGCAGGCTATCCCTCGACTTGACCGGCCTACCGCCTTCCCCCGAAATCCAGAAGGCCTTTGAGGCGGACAATTCCCCGGAGGCATTCGGACGGATGGCCGACCAACTTCTGGCCTCCCCGCACTTCGGTGAAAAATGGGCGATGTCCTGGCTCGACAGTGCCCGCTATGCTGACAGCGACGGCTATGAAAAAGACACCCCGCGCCCCCATGCGTGGAGGTGGCGCGACTGGGTCATCGACGCCATTAACCGCGACCTGCCGTTCGACGAATTCACCGTCCAGCAACTTGCGGGCGACCTCCTTCCCGGGGCGACTGAACTCGTGCAGCAAGGCACCGGTTTCCACCGCAATACCCTGACCAACCGCGAGGGCGGGGTCGATGCTGAGGAGTTCCGCGTCAAGGCCGTCATCGACCGCACCAACACCACCTTCTCCGTCTGGATGGGGTTGACGGTTGGTTGCGCTGAATGCCATTCACACAAATACGACCCGCTTTCCCAACGCGAGTACTACCAGTTGTTCTCCTTTTTCAACAGCACCAACGAGAAGGACTTGAAAACCGATGCGCCCCCGGCCGACATGGCAATGTACGAAGAGGCACTTGCCGAACATGAAAAGAAGGCTTCCGAACTGGAGGCTAAGCTGGAAGCGGAGCGCCCGAAAATCGTCGAAAGGCAGAAGGTGTGGGAAGCCCGGCAGTTGCAGCTTTTGCAAGACCGTTGGAAGCCGTTGGAGTCCGTGCGGACCACCCAGGCAGGGGACAATATCCTCGAACTCACCGGGAAGGCTCCTCCTGGGAAAATGACTGCCCTGCGAATCAAACCGGAAGGGAAGGCCAGGGAGGACGCAACCGTCCGTTTTCTGGAAGCCGAAGCAAAGTCGGCCAGTGCCAATGGCTCGCTTTGGTTGGAAAGTGCGGTTGCCCCCGGAATCCTGGATCCAAATACGGACGAAGGTTGGAAACTCTCCTGGTCTGACCCGGACAACTCCCTGGTCCTCACTACCGGCCTTCCCCCTACAGAGGGTGGTTGGCTGGGTAACAGTTTGAAAACAGGTTCCCAGGACGGCGCGACCGCCCTGTTGAATGTGTACTATGGTTCCCCGGTTCCAGGTCGGGGGACAGTCGGGAAAATTAAGGTCTTCACCAATGCTGGCAATGGCAGCACCTTTACCGTATTCCTCCTGCGTCCGGACGGGGAGAAGCTCGACGTTGTCCAGATGAAGCAATTCACATCAGACGGGACAAAGGGGGAGAGGGAATTCGACCTTGGAGCCCAATGGGAAGTTGTGCGCGGTGACGTCTTTGCCCACTGGGGTAACGGCGGGCCGACGTTTGTCGGCGGCAAAGGGGACACGATCTATTACCCGATGGGTAAGAAACCTAAAGAAGGCGACAAACTGGAAGTGGCCAAGTTCAAGAGCATCCCTTCTCGGGATTATGCCTTCCAGTTCGAGTACCTGCCTGTGGAAGTTCCGGCGGGCAAGCAGTTTGCCAAACCGGAATGGGGTCCTGATGGCGCGCAACTCACCATCCGGTTGCAATGGAAAGCGAAGGCCCCGGAAGTCAGCTTCAAAGTCGAGGTGACGGACGACCCCAATCCCGCCCAAGGTACTGCCGAAGGCTTGGACGCCGATATCCTCAAGATCCTCTCATCCAAGGAAAGGGAGGAAGGGGAGGCGAGGAAACTGTATGATTTCTACCTGACTCAAGACCTGGAAGGACAGAAGCTCAAGAAAGCCCTCGACGACCACTTGAAAAAGAAACCGAAGAAGCCCGAGGCGTTGCTCCATGTGATGGCCGAGGGTGGTTCGCGCAAAACCCAGGTCCACCTCCGGGGCAATTTCCGGGACAAGGGATCCTCCGTCGAGTCGGGGACACCCACCTTCTTGCCTGGGCTGAAAGTGCGTGGAGACCCTGCCGACCGTTTGGACCTGGCGCGCTGGATTGTCTCTCCGGACAACCCCCTCACTTCCCGCGTAGCGGTGAACCAAATCTGGGCGGAACTCTTTGGCCAAGGCCTTGTCCGGACGCCGGACGACTTTGGAACCCAAGGCGAGCCGCCTTCCCACCCGGAACTCCTTGACTGGTTGGCTACAGAGTTCCAACGCCTCGGTTGGAGCCGCAAAAAACTCATCAAACTCATCGTCTTGTCCGATACCTACCAACAGGCCTCCCAATCCTCGGGGGAACTCAATTCGAAAGACCCGGAAAACCGCCTCCTCGCCCGCCAAAACCGATTCCGGCTCCAGGCTGAACTGGTGCGCGACCAATTCCTGGCTTCCGCGGGCCTGCTCAACCCACAAATTGGCGGACCCAGTTTCCGCCCACCCTTGCCCGATAGTGTCACCCGTGTCCAGTTCATCAACAAATGGACCCCGGACAAAGGGGACGACCTTCTCCGGCGCGGGATGTACATCCATCTCCAGCGCAATTTAATGCTACCCATGCTAATGACCTTCGACCGCCCCGAGGCCATCCTTTCCTGCACCCGCCGGGAACGTTCGAACACCCCTCTCCAGGCACTCACGTTGTTGAACAGTACCATATTCGTGGAAGCCGCCCGCGAAATGGCCAAGGCCTTGTTGGGAAATGCTGGGGCAGAAGATGCCGAACGGTTGGAGGAACTCTTTCGCCGGGTCGTCGCCCGCCCTCCATCGGACTTCGAGCGCAAGCGCGTATTGATGTTACTGGACCAAGTTTCCGGCATGTACGCCAAGGATGACGCCGGGGCGAAAGAACTTCTCAAGGATGGTATCGGGGGCGTCGATCCCGCGAAAGCCGCAGCCTGGATCGTCGCCTGCCGTACCGTCCTTAACCTCGACGAAGTGATCACCCGCGAATGATTTTTAGAACCCGAATTGCCATGAAACTTACCTACCACCAGATCCAAATGCTCGCCTCCCGCCGCCAATTCCTCACGACCAGCGCCAGCGGACTTGGGGGCATCGCCCTATCCTCCCTTCTCTCCAACGACCTTTCTGCCGCCAAGTCTTCGCGTACGGATCCGCTCGCCCCGAAAGACCCACACTTCAAGAAAGCCCCGGCCAAAGCATGTATCTTCGTGTACCTCGCCGGGGCACCGAGCCAGTTCGAACTTTTCAACTACAAACCCAAGTTGGTGGAGCACAACGGAGAAACTTTGCCCGACTCCCTTACCGAAGGCGTCCGTTTTGCCTTCATCAACAAAAACGCCAAGGTGCTGGCCTCCAAACGCGAGTTCAAGCAGTACGGCCAATCAGGGATGTGGTTCTCCGACGCCTTGCCGCACCTTTCCTCCTGCGCCGACGACATCTGCATGATCCACTCCATGAAGACGGAGGCGTTCAACCACCATCCCGGCCAACTTGCCATGTGTTGCGGGATGCAACAATTTGGCCGCCCGAGCATCGGTTCCTGGGTCACTTACGGCTTAGGGAGCGAGTCCGAGAACTTGCCCGGCTATGTCGTCCTCACCGCCGGGGGGGCGGCCCGGGGCGGTGCGACCCTCTACACCAACGGCTTTTTGCCCTCTAGCTACGGTGGAGTTCTCTTCCGTAACCAGGGCGAACCCGTCCTCAATTTGAACAATCCGGCCGGCCTTACCACCCAAGTCCAGCGCTCCTCCCTCGACGCCCTGGCCGACCTGAACAAAGAACGCCTTGGCATCCAGGATGACGGCGAGATCCAAAGCCGCATCGACGCCTATGAACTCGCCTTCCGCATGCAGACCGCCGCCCCGGAGTTGATCGACACTGGAAAGGAAAGCCAGGCCACCCTGGAATCCTATGGTCCCGGAGACTTTGCCAAGAACTGCTTGCTCGCCCGCCGCTTGGTCGAGCGGGGCGTCCGCTTCGTCAACATTTTCCACGGCGGTTGGGATGCCCACGGCGGGCTCGCCGGCAATATCAACAGCAACGCTAAGGCCGTCGACCAAGGCATGGCCGCCCTGATCAAGGATCTCAAACAACGCGGCATGCTGGATGAAACCCTCGTGGTCTGGGGAACCGAGTTTGGGCGCACACCCCTTGCCCAAGGCAATGACGGCCGCGACCACCACCCCTTCGCCTTCAGCATGTGGATGGCCGGCGGCGGAAGCAAACCCGGCTACACCCACGGAAAGTCTGACGACCTTGGATGGCACGTCGCGGAAAACCCTGTCCACGTGAATGACTTCCAAGCAACCCTCCTTAAGCTCTTCGGCCTCGACGACAAAAAGCTGACCTTCCGTTTCAAAGGCCTCGACAACCGCCTCACCGGGGTAGGGGAGTCCGGCCATGTTGTCGACGATCTTATCGCCTAGGGTTTGCTCACAGCAGATGCGAAACCTCCTTTGGCTTGGGTTGGCATGTTTGGCCAATTCATGTTGCCTGTTTGCAGCGGATGGGGTGTCGGATGCAAAGGAACAAGTTGACCGCCTCATTGCCGCCGCCCGGATTTATGACCCCGAGGAGATGGAGGCGGCCATCGAGGAAATTGTAAAAATCGGAAGCCCGGCTATCCCCGAGTTGCTCCCCGCCCTCCGGGACTTTGACGACAATGTCCGCTGGCAAGCCGTCTTGGCCTTGGGCAAGATGGGGAAGTCTGCTAGGGGGGAAGTCCCGAGGATTGTCCTTATGCTCGGCGACGACGACAGCGATGTCCGTGCCGCTGCCGCCGAAGCCCTCGGGATGTTGGGGGTGGGCAAGCCGGAGGTGGCCATTCCCCTGGAAAAGTGCCTCGAGGATCCGCATGGCATCGTCCGTGCCAGCGCGAACTGGGCGTTGTGGAAATTCCGGGAAGACGGGAAGTACATTGCCGGGCTGGTTATGGAACTCGCATCCGCTGATTGGATCGTGACCGGCCGTGTCGTGCGTCACTTGGCCAGCATCGGGAAACCTGCGGCTCCGCACCTAGCCGCTTACATCGCCCGTCCCGGACTCCCCGGAAGGTACCTAGCCGCCCAAGCCTTTGCCAGGATGGACGGGTTTCCTGATGCCGTCATTCCAATCCTGGTCCGATGCCTGGACGAGGGGAATCCGCAACTCGCCATGGCCAGCGCGGAAGCATTGGGGAGAGCAGGAAGGGCTGCAGTTCCGGCTCTCCTGGTTGCCATGGAGTCCGGTTCCCCGGGTAACCGTAGGTTTGCGTCCGAAGCGTTGGGGTTAGTAGGGAAGCCGGCCAGCCTTGCCGTCCCGAAACTGATTCGCCAGCTTGGGGAACCTGACCACTACTTACGCTTGGCCACGCTATGCGCCCTTGGGAGGATCGGTGCAAATCCCCCCGGTACGGAGGCTATGCTCGGACAATTACTTGGCGACCCTGACCCGGATATCCGTGGTGCGGCTTGTGATGCTTTGGGGCGTTTGGGCATGGAAGACAATGGGACTTTCCTGAAACTCCGGGAGCTTTCCACGGGGGACCGGAAGGATTTTGTCCGCCAAGCTGCCAAAAGTGCGCTGAAAGCCCAAGGAACAGGGAATGAAAGCCGCGCTTCTTCCTATTCACGAACTCCTGTAACAGGGAACTCCGCACCATGAGCTTCGCCCGTTGTTTTCTTCTTTTTTTTGGTTTTTGCCGCCGGATCCGGCCAGTACTCGATTGCCAAGGCACCCCAGGATGCCGGGGAGGTTGCCCCAGGGACCGGTGGGGACTTCGGGAAGAAGGTCTGGCCGTTTTTTGAGGAACACAGCCTGGAGTGCCACGATACCAAGACGGCCAAGGCCGGGCTGGATATGTGGGAAGCTGGGGACGAAGTTTGTTTCGGAGCCTTCCGACGAGTGGATCGAGGTCATGGAAGCGACCAACCTGGGGAAAATGCCGCCCAAGCAGAAGCCGCGTCCCGATTCGGCCCTTGCGTTTGCGGTGGTGAAGAGGGTCGCCGCCCAGATGACCCATTCCGAAAAAGTAGCCATTGCGGCGAAGCCGACGGGCATATCAAGGAGTTGGTATAATCGGTCTTATTGGAAGGATACGACCTATATTTGCTCCTTAAAACGGGCTTTCGTCCAGGGAAAGTTTTTCGTGGCGAAGATCTTACCGTTTTTGAGGACGAACAGGGCTTCGGTTCTCGGCATCTCCCGAAGCATCACCAACCCTCGGCTGACGCCAGAAACGGAAAGGGTCGTGGAAAGTGCGTCGGCCAGCGTTGCGGAAGGGGCGCAGACTGAGACGCTGGAGAGTCCGGGAGGGGATTTCCCTGTGCTTGGCTCGAAGATGTGGTGGAAGGTGTGGTCGTCGCTGAACTTTGTCGCATAGTCCCCCGAAGTTGAAAGGCAACAACCCTCCAAACTTGCCACCGCAACAAAGGCGTCCGGCTCCCTGGGATGCTGGATGCCAACCTTCCAAGGGCGGCCTTTGCCACTTTTGCCTATCGCTGCAAACTCACCGGTGTCGACCAAGGCATGTTCGACCCCGTGGTGTACCAGTGCGGTCGCCGCCTTGTCCGCCGCAAATCCTTGTGCGATGGCGTTGAGGGTGATGGCCGTGCCTTTGCCATGGAGTTGAATCCTGTCCGCACCCACCTCTACCTTTTGCCACCCGACTTTCTCCTTCGCCACCCGGATCTCCTCCGGATTTGGCAGCCTGCCTTCCTTTTTCGCCTTGTAATACAAGCCCCACAGTGGCTGGACCGTGATGTCGAAGTCGCCGTCGCTCATCTTTGATGTCTCGGTGGCCAGGCGAAGGGCCTCCACCAACCAAGGATGGGGCGATGCCAATTCCCCATCCCGGTTCAAACGGCTGACTTGGCTGTCCGCATGGTACAAGCTCATGATCTCCCCGGCCTTTTCGACTTCCTGAAAGGCTGCGTCTATGGCCTTTTGCGCCAGATCCAGGTCCGCATGGAGTGCTGTGATTTTAACCTTCGAGCCCAGCGCATTTCCTGAACGGGAGACTTCCTTTAGCACCCCAAGCTCCTGACCCCTTCCAATGGTCGTGCCTGCACCCAGGAGAAGGAAATTGCGGCGGGATAGGTTCATCATTCCTTGATGGAGGGAAGTGTATTGTATATCCAGGTCGATATTTGACCAGATTTCGAAATCGGACAAGTGGGAAGGATGTAGAAAGTCGATCAACAGCCGGTTGGGGTTAATATTGACCGAATCCTACATTCTGTGCACGAATACAGACCTGCCTAGCGCATGCAGTCCCTGTTCCCATGCCCTTCCCGTTCCTGAAAAAATTTGCCGCAATCGGCTTGGTTCACCTGCTGGCCAGCCTGCTCCACGCGGTGGAGGTGCCCCAGGATTCCCCCAGGACATGGGTGGACGCGACGGGCAAGTTCCAGATCGAGGCAAAGTTCATTAGGTTTGCGGATGGCAATGTCCATTTGCAGCGGAGTTCGGATTCCTCGGAATTGGCCATCCCGCTAAGTGCGTTGAGCCAAGTCGACCAAGGGTTTTTGCGGGATCTTTTGTCCAAACAGGCGAACCCATACCGGAGTTGGGCCGATAAAACCGGGCAGTTCCAGATCCAAGCCCGTTTTCTGAATCTCAGCGATGGGATTGTCCGGTTGCATCGGTTGGATGGTAAAGAAATCAAACTTCCCTTGGAAGGGTTGGGGCAGGTGGACAAGGATTACGTCCATGCCCTTTTGTCTGTGGCCGCCGTGGCTTCGGAACACTTGGTCTCGCAAACTGCCCAGGATGGGCCGGATGACCTCGAGTTCCAAGCCAAACTGATCCTGCAAGAGCACTGCATCCGTTGCCACGGCGCGAACAAGCAAAAGGGCGGGTTGCGGCTGGATTCGCGTGGGGCGACGTTGGGAGGGGGGGACTCCGGGAGGGTGTTGGTTCCGGGGAACGCAAGCAAGAGCCTGGTTTACGACCTTGTGATCTTGGATGAGGACAACCAATACCGGATGCCCCCCAAAGGTCCCTTGCTGACTGCCAAACAACAGGCTGTCTTGAAAGACTGGATCAATGCCGGTGCGCCTTGGTCGGGTCAATTGCAGGAGAAGGATGGCCAGCACGACCAAGACGACAAAGTGATTGATTCTTCCTACCGTGGACAGCTTCTGGCCTATCCCTCTCTGGTCAAGCAGCACAGCCGCCAGATCGACACCCTTATGTTACTATGGTTCCGGAGGGAAGGGGAGACCCAAGGCAGGCTGGTCTCGGACGAAGTCTTCCTCCGGCGTGCCTACCTGGACATTGGCGGGCGCATCCCCTCGCTTCTGGAGTATGAGGAGTACATGGCTTCGGCCAAGCCTGACAAACGCGACCGGCTCATCCACTCCCTCCTGGATTCCCCTGCCTTTGTCAGCCACACCCAAAACCTCTGGCTCCACGCCCTTCGGGTGAAGCAAGGCCATCCCAAACTCAGCTCCGACACTTACATGGCCCGGCTCCACAACGCAATCCAGGGCAACATGCCATTCGACGAGTTCGCCTTGGAAGAGATTATCCAGGCGTGCCGGCACATCGGCATTGAGGCCTCCCTTAATAATGAGTACGTCCAGCCCTTCCCCGAACTTGTCAGATCCTACAATGGGCAGGAATTGCAATCGAACGGGGAGGGTTTGAAGGACGCGTCCTCCCTTGAAAACTTCGCGAAATGGGCGACCTCGCGGGACAACCACATGTTCAACAAAACCATTGTCAACCGACTTTGGGCACGGGTGTTCGGAGTCCCCCTGGTTGGTGGCCTGGACGATATCTCAGAACGCGAGATGGGGCCGAACCCCAGGCTTACGGCTTACCTCATACAGTTCATGAGGCGAATCGAGTATGACCAAAAGCTTTTCCTCGAAGTCCTTTTCAAAACGGAGACATACCAACGCGAAGCTTACCCCATCCCCAACCTTGGCGAAATGCCCATGGGTGCACCTGTGGTAAAACACTTGTCCCCGGAACAAATCAGGAACTCCATCGTTACCCTTCGGGACGGGGATCCGGATAAACTGCTCACACAGATACACATGACCCCGGAAAGCTGGATGGACGTGAACGCTAACAAGCGGGAAGCGTCCTCTAGCTTCTTAGGCGTGTTTGGGCGGGCAGGACTGGAGGTCACCAAAGACAGAGGCCAAGAGGTCGCTCGCCCGGTCGATGCCAAAAGCAAGGGGCAGTTGGAAAACAGACCAGTTTCCGAACTCGCCAGGCGCCTCAGGGAATCCAGCGGGTTGGATGCCCAGACCATCAGTTGGGCTTACCATGCAATCCTTGCCCGGACACCCACCCCTAAGGAGATGGAACAGGTAATCCAAAACCTTGCCGAAAGCCCGGATCCCATGCCCGACCTCGTCTGGTTCCTCCTCAACACCACGGAATTCAAGCTCAAACAGTAACCCGGAGCGGCGATTCGATCGCCGTCGTGCGACTCCAATTCTGCGGACACATTGAATTACCTTAACAAACTGCGGTTGCAAACCGCCGCTCCTTGGATTGGAACCCCTTGTTATATGAAGTTTCAATTCTTGCTAAGCCTACCGCTCCTTTTCGTCCAACTTGCCTACGGTAGCCAACCCGCCACCATCTGGCGCACCACACTCCCCCAAGCAGGCCAGTCCGGAGTTTGCCTACATGGTGACAACCTCTACCTCACCATCCATGCCCCGATTGCGGCCGGCACTAAGGGTCTCCCAAAGGGCAAGGACATCATCGGCCAATGCTACAGCCGCAAGGACGGGAAATTAAAATGGGAAGTCCATCTCACCGGGACGGTCCACGGCAGCATGCTCGAAGCCTGGCACGACGCGACCAGCCTCGTCCCGGTTGCCAACGAGGACTTGGTGGTATTCCACAACCTCAACGGAATGCTGCTGTGCTGTGGCCACTCCGGCAACGAACTTTGGAAACGTCCCTTCGACGCACCGTCCCCGGACATCAAGAACTCCCGCATGTTCCTTCATGGCGATACCTTGGTTGTTGCCCTGCCTTCCAAGGAAATCGCCGTCCAGGGGGATGCCAAACATGAGCCGCTTCCATTCTACCAAATCCACGGCATCGAATTGAAGACCGGCAAAGACCGCTGGGTTTCCCCCGTCCTCCAATCCCATGCCACGCAGTACAGCATTGGAGCATGGAACGGCAAACCCGTCATTGCGACTTCCCTGGTCGACCTTTCCCACTGGCAATTCGGCAAGGGGAACCACGGCTACCTCCTCTCCATAGAGGACGGCTCGGTCTTCCAGGAATTCGAAATTCCCAAGGTGAACCCCCACCAAAAGAACCAACTCGTCGACAACGCATTCCTCCTCGCCCCCAGTACCCCAGGGAAAACCCACCTGCAACTCTTCTCAACTAAGGACGGCAGCCTGCAGACCGACATCCAGTTTGCGATCCCGGATAATTACTTCAGCAGGGTAGGGAACCAATACGAACTCGAAGGATGGCGCCCCAAGCTCCCCTGCAAACTTCTCCAAGGCCGCCGTTACCCAATGCATTCCACCTTGCACGCCTTCGGAGACAAAGTCCTCTGGTTCGCTTCCGCCAGCAACTCCATCGGTTGCTACGATCTCCGCACTAAAACCTCCACCATGGTCGATGTCCCCATGCAAGTCCTCGGCGACCGCGAGGTTTGGGACGTCAAAGACCTCGACTTCGCCCCCGGCGTCAAAAACTCCCAAGGCCAAGTCGTCTACTCCCGTTCACCTGGAAGCGGCCGTGGCCCGCATTGGGGAGGTTTCGGCCACATGAACCCTGCCTGGCCAGTCCGCCAAGGCAACACCCTCTTTTGGCAGGGGGGGCTTGGCACCCTCTACCGCATCGATCTCGATGGCGACTTTTCCCCTTGCAAAGTCCAATGGGCAGGCATCTCCCCCTATGGTGGCCACTGGACCTTCGGCGCACCTGCTGTGGACGGAGAGGAAGTTTACCTGCGCTCCCAACTGGAGCTGGTGAAGATTGGGTGGGATCTCTAACAATATATGAAGGGCGAACTTTGGCCGCCGTCGACGGGCTTCAAGATAGCAACAGCGCCCTATCCTCTTCACGGCGACCCAATTCCGCCGCTCCGGTTTGGTGTTGAACCGCAGGAAGAATCCGTCCAATGCAATTGGGGACAAACGGGCATCTTTTGCCCCTTCATATCAACCTTCCTTCCATCACATTATGAAATTCCTCCTTCCACTCCTTGCCCTTTTAATCTTCGCTGGCTCTTCCCATGCCGCCGATTCGAACCAAGCTCCTGCCGAACCGGAGAGGATGAGGGTCATTTTCAACGGCAAGGACCTAAAAGGATGGGACGGGGACACAAGACTTTGGTCGGTCAAGGATGGAGCGATCCACGGGGAAACTTCCAAGGAAAACGCGGCGAATGGGAACACGTTCCTCATTTGGAAGGATGGTCAGACAAAGGATTTCGAACTGCGCCTGAGCTTCAGGGTTTCCACTGCGAACAACTCTGGTATCCAGTACCGTTCCAAGCACATCACGGACGGCAAGGTCCGAAACAAGTGGGTTGTCCGCGGTTACCAGCACGAAATCCGCAACTCCAACCAGTTGCCCAATGTGGCCGGGTTCATTTATGAAGAAGGTGGCAAGCGTGGCCGCATGTGCCTGGCCGGCCAGAAGGTCGTCTGGGGCGAGGACGGGAAGAAGGAGATCACGGGCGAAGTGATCAATGCCGAGGAATTCTCCAAACTCTTCAAGGTGGACGGATGGAACGACGTCGTGATCCGTGCCAAGGGGAATCACATCCAGCACTTTACCAATGGCCGGCTTATCCTTGATTGCACCGACAAACATCCCGAAGGCCAAAAGCTCGACGGCATCCTTGCCCTCCAGCTTCATGCCGGAGCCCCGATGTGGTGCGACTTCAAGGATATCCGGATTGTGGATTTGAAGTGAACTATTCCCGTAACCTCCATCATCATTTTGAGATAAGACCATGAAACCGTCGATCCTTCTCTCCATTTCCTTCTTCGCCAGCTCCCTCTTCGCCGAAGACAATCCGATGCCTACCCACTAGGGTTCCTAAGAAATCGAGAAAATCAAAGCGCTGGCCGGCACATGGGCAGGGCAGATGGATCGTGTAGAAGGTCCCCAGCCTTGCTAAATCACTTATCGTGTGTCCGCTGGCGGAAGTGCCCTTCTCATCATGGTTCATGGACACCATTTCCATGAGGGTACCGGGATTGAAGGTTTCCACGACGGCACACATGGGGTTGCTGCGAAGGCGGCAAGGAAATGTCGGTCGAGTTTTTCCTGAAGAAGTAAGCCCGATTACTATTCTTCCCAGTAATTGGCTTCACCATAGGAGGATTCCCTTCTTCCTTAGGTGGGGCTAATTTTTTTTCCCTGGTAATCCGAACCGCTGTTTAAACATTATCCTGCGAACCGCCCATCCCAAACATGAACCGGCCGCCCACCATCATCCTTGTTATCCTTGCCTTCCTTCTGTCCTTTTATGTCAGCCATGCAGGCACTAAGCCGAACGTCCTGCTCCTCTCCATCGACGACCTGAACAACTGGACTGGTTG